>JAAYBO010000003.1 GCA_012730095.1 Clostridiaceae bacterium | reverse complement strand
GTTTAATTCTATCAGCTCCCATTTCTGTTGTATGAAGCTTATCAATATTAGATAAAAATGCATCTTTGCTTGCAGATTCTTCGCAATCAATCTTATTTTTCATATATATCAACCCTTCAACTCTTGTAATAGCAAAAACTCAGTGGTGTCAATAACACGAAAAAAGTGAAATGAAAACTGGTATGTTACAGCAAGATAAACCCTTGTTGTGTTCCCATGAACACAACAAGGGTTTAAGCTCAGCGGAAATATTAATAAGAACTAATTATATGAAAACCTTTTTTTATTAATCAAACTTTGAAATCTTATATTTTAAACCTTGAAACACTCTCTGTCAGGCTTTCGGAACTCTGCTTAGTCGCATTCATCAATTCCAGAACCCTGGCTGCTCTCTCGGCAACATCTAAAGCTTTCTGGGAGATAATTTGCGTTCCCTGTGCTCCCTCGTTGTTGGAAATAGCCAGTTCATTTATAGATTTTACCATGCTTTGTATTGCAGAAAGCAATTCATCGCAAGTTGTTGAAAAATCGGTAACAAGATCATTAAATGCTGCCGCGTCATTGTAATATTGTTCTCCGATACTTACCATGGTTTTGTAATCGCTGATAACTTGTGTGCCAATGAAATTCAAAACTTTTTCCGAGCCTAAAGCAAGATCCTCCACTGACTCTATAACTTCCATTGTAACGTTTTGAATTTTATTCGCAGCATGCCTGGAATTCTCCGCAAGCTTCCGTATTTCATCGGCCACTACAGCAAAGCCTTTTCCTGCCGCTCCGGCTCTTGCGGCCTCAATTGAAGCATTAAGTGAAAGTAAATTTGTTTGTTCGGTAATCTGAAGTATGGATTCTGTGAGGACATCAATGTTTTTAACGGCTTTGGATTTTTCAAGTGCCTTTTTCATCTCTAAATCTATATCATCACGTATTTTATTTGCAGCATTTTGGGAAATAGCAGCATTTTCTCTTAATTCCTGAGCACGTTTACTTATACTGTTGGCTGCTTCTGCACCGTTTTGGGCTTTTTCCGCAATATTCCTGATCGCATTTTCAATTTCCTGTGACGTAGCATTCATTTCTTCGGTAGAGGCTGCTGTTTCCTCTGAAGCAGCAGACATTTGCTGGGTGGTGACAGATACATCCTTGATTCCCTCTGATAATTCAGCTAAATTCTCTGATGATACAAGGATAGTATTCTCGACATTTGCACTCTCATTAATGACATCATTAATGAGATTTCTTATGGATTTAGACATAACATTGACCGATTTTATTAGAATGCCAAATTCATCTTTCCTGTTCGCAAAATGTTCAGGTAGGTCTTTTGTAAAATCAGCCTCAGCTAATGTATTAAGATGATCGGCCGCAATTTTGACCGGTTTTGATATACGGTTTGCCAAAAGTACTGATACTACCACCACTATGACTGCCACTAAGGCAATTAATATAACTGAAACAAGCATTGCCATGTTGACCTGTTTATAAACTTCATTTTCAGGTGCTGTCACTATTACCTTCCAGCCTGTAGACGGAACAGTTGCAAATGCTGCAACCATCTCCACCTTTCCACCTTCAAAGTCATCTTCCATGTAATTTATAAAACCGCTGTCATTAACTAATACACCCTCATCGAAGGCTTTTATTTTACTATCGTCTGTTGTAAATTGCTTATAATTCTTCCCAATCCTTTGCCATTCCCTGTGAAATATTAAATTCCCTGTGGGTGACATCAAATAAGCAAATCCAGATTCTGCAATTTTTACAGTTCCAATGTTGTTTTCCAACGACTTAACAACAACATCGCTCTGTATTATACCTAAAAAATTATCTGATTTATCAAGAAGTGGCACCACTACGGCGATTATTCTGGAGCCTGTCCTTTCGCTGTCCATTATATCACTTACTACAGGTTTTTTTGTTTCCTTTGCAATAATAAAATATTCTTGATTTGCAATATTAGGCCGTTTACTGTAATTATCAACTATACAATTTCCGGAATTATCTGCAACTAACGACGTTTCGACTTCATAATCAGATTGCTTGATTATCTTCAGGATATCCATTATTTCTTTCATTTCCATGTTGTTAAAATCAGGATAGGCTTTATATAACTCAACAAGCTGCATCATCTTGGAATTAACCCATGAATCTATTATCATCGCATTCGTGTTCGCAATCTCTATTTCCTGATTTCTTGTATTCTCAGTAATATCCGTAATATACTGTGATAATTGAAAAGACGCAAGCGCGAGAAGGGGAATAAGAGCAACCAATAAAAGAATCAGTGTTAGTCTGAATTTCAAGGAATTAAAGAATATCAAAATAACCCCCCCCAAAAAACAACTATCTGGTGCATACATTACTATGCACTCTATATAATTTATACCCCTTTCCGAGCAAGTTAATCGCTTTCATTTTTGCTTGTTTTCCCGAACCTCATCCATTCCGGCAGCAGAAGCCTAAAGTGGCCCTTTTCACGGATAGCAAGGATTACACTTTGGAGTAAAATGAAGAAGCATAGCATAAGACCGGTTGTAATGCTTTGATAATATGGCTTAGTAAGACCCGAAGCAATCACAATATTGGTAATGGTCTTTAAAGAAAGCATTCCGAAAAGCGTACCAATTACATTTCCAACCCCGCCGGTTAATAATGTACCGCCGATAATATTGGATGCAATTGCTTGCATTTCCGCCTGCGCAGCATTGGCAGCATCCCCTGCTCCCGTATGCAGCAGATAAACATAGCCACTAATTCCGGATAACAATCCGGCGAATAAATAGGCATAGAATTTTGTGCGTTTAACATTAATACCGAGCGTTAACGCACTATGGCTGCTTCCACCTACAGCGTAGAGATTGCGGCCGAATCGTGTCCATTTCAGAATCACCGCTATAACTAATACTATAGTTATAGCTACTAACACTCCAGGTTCAATTTGGGCGGGAATAAAATTACCTGTCTTTCCATAATAACCTATACCCGGTAATGTGATTCGTGCCTGTTTAAGTTTGAGAAATGCTTCATGTGCCGCTGTGCGCGGTGCAATGCTGACTATTGTTATCATCCCTCTTGCAAAGAACATACCTGCTAAAGTGACAATGAATGGCTGTATTTCCAAATAAGATACTAATATTCCATGAACCAGCCCGAAAGCTAATCCTATACCTAAAGCTATAAATAATGAACCTAACACAGTGCCGCCATGATCTTCAAGATAAACAACGCAGACCATAGTCACAAGAGCAGTTATTCCGCCGCCAGAAATATCTATTCCACCTGATATCATAACCATCGTCAGCCCACAGGCAATTATAAGCAGGTACGCATTGTTATTGAAAAGATCAAGAAACTGCTGGGGATTCAAAAACCCGCCGCCCCAGGCAATCATTGCAATGACATACATACAAATGAAGGTACAAACTGTTATTGTCATAAGTAAATTGGTGTTGGAAATAGGCTCCCTGCGTAACAAACTATTATTTTTTTTCATAGTATCCTTTCCCCATTACTCCGTCGGTTTTTCGCACAATTGAAAAGAATAATCTTAAGCAATTGGCGAATTAGTTACGATGATGATTATATAAACAATTTGTAAGGCCACTAAATGCTGTTTAAGAAGCCTTCATTGGAATATTCGTTCCGACCTGTTTTTTAAACAGTTTTTTATAAAGATTAATTGCAAATTCTTTTACAACGGGCGAACTAATCATAACGATAACTATAATAACAATTGCCTTATAGGCTTTTACCGCCGCCGAAGGAACCTTCATTGCGTAAAGAGTAACTGTCAGAGCCTGAATAATGTACGCCCCAATTACTGAACCATACAAATTGAATTTCCCGCCGCTGAGAGCAGTTCCCCCAATAGCAACTGTCAAAATAACATCCATTTCCGCATCCAAAAGCAGAGTTTCATGGTTGATAAGCCCTATTCGGCATACAGTAATACAGCCCGCAGTTGCAACGCAAATTCCCGATATCATAAACGCTATAAGTTTTATCAAAATAGGATTGATTCCGTTTAGATGTGCGGTTTCTTCATTTATTCCAACCACTTGCGTGTATAATCCAAGATTGGTAAACCTTAAAACAAGTGAAATCAAAATCAGGAACATAACCATGATAATGATCGGACTTGGTATGGGAATTCCCGGTATAAAACCTCCGATACTGGACAGCAGCGGGCTTGAAACAGTGGGTGTAGCCCCGCCGTTTATCCAATAAGCGATAGAACGCCCCGCGGAAAACAATATTAACGTTGCAATCATCGGTTGAATTTTGAATATCGCAACCAGTATTCCGTTAAATGTGCTGAAAAGAACGGTAACTAAACAACTGAACAAAAATGCAAGAATAATTACCGGTACTGTAATTTCATTTGAACGAAGCACACTGACAAATACACTGCCTGCTATTGCAGCTACTGCCGCAACACTTATATCCTGTCCTTTACACGATGATGTTATCAGCGTCATGCCTATTGATATAATAGCAACTGCTGACGCACCGTTTAAAATGCTGATCAGATTCCCCGAAAGAACACGGTTCCCCTGGTTGTTTGTTACAATGCTTACAGAAAAAAATTCAACATCCCTGATTAAGTTAAAAACAACAAGTAATAAAAGCGAAAACAACGGTATAACCAGTTGAGATCTTGTAAATTTCTTTAAACCATTACCCATTTTGTACCGCCTCCCCCGCTATCATATGCATAATGTTATCCTGGGTCATATCCTCGCCTTTCAATTGACCAACTACTTTACGATCGCGCATAACAATAAGCCGCGAACAAGTGCGAAGCATTTCCTCTATTTCGGATGAAATGAATGTAATACTTACACCGTCCTCGGCCAGCTTGAGTATAAGTTTTTGTATCTCGACTTTTGTCCCGACATCAATGCCGCGCGTTGGTTCATCCAGGATAAGATATTGCGGATTTGTGAGCAACCAGCGTGCTAATATTACCTTTTGCTGATTCCCACCTGAAAGCGATTTTATTGGTGTATCCATTGAAGCGGTTTTTATTCCTAATAATTTTATGTACTCATCTGCAAAAGCTTCGGCCTCGGCCCTTGAAAACGGCCTGAAAAAGCCTTTCATTACTTGCAGGGCGAGTATTATATTTTCACGTACAGACAAATCCTCGACAATACCGTCTCGCTTTCTGTCTTCAGGTAAATATCCGATACCATGCATCATAGCATCTTTAGGTTTTTTAATTTTAACGTCCGCCCCGTTTATCTTAATTCTACCGTCAGTGATTTTATCAGCGGCAAAAACAGCGCGTACACTCTCGCTTCGGCCAGAACCAAGCAGTCCGGTAAATCCGTTTACTTCTCCCTTTGATATTTTAAAATCAAATGCATTAGGACAGTTAGTACTGGATAATCCAACCGCTTCGTAAATCGGCAGGACATCTGACTTTTCATCTGATATCTTTCGCTTCTGCAGTGTTGAAACATCCTCAAGGTCTTTACCCATCATCATTGAAATGAGCTGCACACGCGGCAAATCTTTTACTTCATACTCCCCTATCAGTTCACCGTTACGCAGAACAGTTACCATATCGCTTATCTCATACATCTGGTCAAGAAAGTGTGTTATAAAAATTATACCTACACCGCGTGACTTCAATTCGCGCATCAGAGAGAAAAGTTTTTCAACTTCTTGCTCATCCAACGAGGAAGTCGGCTCGTCGAAGATAAGAACTTTGCAGTCCATATCAACGGCACGGGCAATAGCCACCATCTGTTGCACGGCTATCGAGCAAGTACCAAGCTGTTGAGTGGCTCTTGCGGGGATATTTAATTTTTTAAGTATCTCCGCTGTTTTCTTTTTCATAGAGCGCCAGTTTACCAAACTGTAATTGCCGCGCCCTATAAACATATTCTCGGCAACAGTAAGGTTAGGACAAAGAGTTATCTCCTGGTAAACCGTACTGATGCCAAGATTCTGAGCCTCGTAAGGCGATCTTACATTAATTTCTTTTAAACCGCTGTTTAAATTTAAAAATATTTGACCTGAATCTTTCGGGTATACCCCTGTCAAAACCTTTATCAATGTAGACTTTCCGGCTCCATTTTCACCCATCAGTGCGTGAATCTCACCTTTTCTAAGAGTAAAATCTACATTTTGCAGAGCGCGAACACCCGGGAATGACTTGTTTATATTCCTCATTGATAAGACAACGTTGTTTTGCATTGCTACCATCCTTAAGCCTTTTTTAAACAGCGATGCAAGTATGCGGAAATTACCGCATACTTGACATCGAATAAACTTACATTAATTTTTTAATCAACAGGCGAATCAATATTTGTTATTAATCGCCAAGGCCATATTTGTCTATATCTTCTTGTGTAATAGTCCTTGCATCAAAGTATGTTTCATCATTAATAACGATCTTTTCAGGTAATGTCTTGCCTGCTTCAAGATCCTTTATCATTTCATCGATTTTATCAGCCTGGAAGGGGCTACACTGAACATCTAAGTTCCAGTTGCCCGCAAGCAATTCTCTGAGAGCCCACTTATTGCAGTCAAAGCCAATTATAATTACTTCTTTGTCAACACCGTGGGTGATTCCTGCTTCATCCAATGCCGCAACTGCACCCTTAGCCATACCGTCATTCTCAGCATAGACAACATTGAATTTTTCTCCTGAATTGATTACAGATTCTACAATCTGTTTAGCTGTTGCTTCGTCCCAGGTAGCGGTCTGCTGAATAACGCAGTTCATAGTACCCTTTGCAAATTCATCATCTAAAGGTGTTGTACGGCCAATCTGAGCATCGCTTCCCATTGCGCCTTGGATATGTACAACATTGTATTCAGGAAGCTCTTGTTCTTTCAGCCACTGAACAGCCATTCTCCCCTGTGCCGCCATGTCAGAAACAACGGCAGCTTCAAACAAGCTCTCGTCAACGTTCATCATACGGTCAAAAAGGAATACTTTAATGCCAGCATTCTTTGCGTTTTCAAGAACATTGGTCCACCCATCCGTTGCAGCCGCTGAGATAAGGAGATAGTCCACACCATCAGTAATAAACTGCTGAGCAGCGTTCAATTGCTCATCGTTCTTAAGGCTGTAGAAGGTCGAGGCCTTGTATCCGTTTGCTTCATTGAATACTCTTTCAAAGTCTGCTACGTTTGCAGCACGGTATCCGGACTCGGAAGGCGGATTGTTAACAATACCAATTTTGATAACACCGGAAGATGTTCCAGTTGTTTGTCCCGATGCTGGAGGTGTTGCAACACATGCTGCTAATCCTAACGTTAACACAGCGATCATGATTAAAGCTAAGATTTTTTTCATTGTCTATTCCCCTTTCATTACTTCTTTTGTGCAGATCGTATAACTTTTGAATAAAAAAAACAAGATTTCCGTATGAAGTGCATAAGATTTTCAACAAATTCATTTAAAAAACAAACAATTCACTTCTAAACATTCGTTTATGCCCCTTATTTTTTATTATGTACCATTTATTGCCATACGACCATCATAAAATTTCAAACATTTATAGTAAAAAAACTAACCTCAAAATTTCCTGCTGTCAATTATTTCCCGAGTGATTTTATCAGTTCGATATTTTGGGGCAATAGACCGGTATATGATATTCACTGTTTTGCACCTTTTCGATAATCGCTTGGTGTGCAGCCCGCAATTTTTTTAAACACAAAACTAAAGTAACGTGAATCCTTATACCCGACTTCTGACGCGATTTCAAATAAAAGTTTATCTGTTTGACGGAGCATACGTTTTGCTTCGTCAATTCGTTTAAGGGTGAGATAATCTATTAGCGTTTGTCCGACTTCCTGACTAAATATCGCTGATAGGTAGTTTGGACTTATATTCACTTCTTTGGCAACTCTATCAAGTGAAATCGACGCGTCTGAAAAATTCTTATCAATGAAATCAATAGCCTGTCTTAAAATATCGCGCTGCTGCTTTATGCTTTCAAGATCGCGTAATTCGATTGTTTGCTTAATAACTTGATGCACATATCGGCTTGCTGCGTCAATAGTCGATATACTATCATCCGGCCGAAACTCCGGTGACCACAAGATGTCAATACTGCATCCTATTGAATCTAAGTATTTTATAGCCGCAAAGTAAATAGACATTGTCAGGTACCTGCAAAATATGGGAAGCGAAGCAAATTCCTCCCCAACATTTTGCAGTATTTGATCTATAAAGTCATCAGTTTCTTTTATAGTTCCACTGCTTAAAAACTTCCTTACATGTTCCAGATCAATTTCCTTATTGCCTGCGTCTATTTGCGAGCGGCTGTTTTCCCGCAAATTCATTATACTGGTTTCTGAAAGAATATGCTCCTGTGGACACAAATAGCGGTAAGACAATATACGGCTGGCCTCAGCAAAACAGTTTGGAATAGCACTAAGCCGTGATACCGGCGTACCGCACGCAATATACCAATTTACATCTTGACCGGCTATGGCACAACGGTTTTTGATATTTTCTATACAACTGTTTGTATTACGCTCAATATTGCTTTCTGAGCCCTTAACTAAAATAGCATATGTTGTAATATTCCATCTGAAAAAAATCAGTTTGGGGTGATCTATGAAATACTTGGTAACATTGCTCTGTACCGCCGCAAGATTCTCAGTGTAGCTTTCCGGCACGCTTCCGTCGTATTCAGCACTGCTGAGAGAAAAAAGTACAATATTATAGAACGGAGCGATAATATCGATGTTCAGGTTCTTTGCAGTTTCGCAGATTTCTGAAACACTCAAACCACCAGTAACAATTTGTTCAAAAAATCTTCTGCGTGAAAAATTTTCGTATTCCTGAGCTTCTAATTTAAAATTCTCTATGTATTGCTGCTGATATCGCTCTTCCTGCATTTTCTCACGCATTTCAATCAGCATTTCTACCAATTTATCCTTAATTATTGGCTTAAGCAGATACTGCTCTACGCCCAGGTGTATAGCCTGCTGTGCATATGAAAAATCATCATATCCGCTAATTATAACAATTTTTGTCTTAGGAAGTTCTTTACGCACCAGTTTAATTAACGACAATCCATCCATAAATGGCATTTTGATATCTGTAATAAGAAGATCGGGCTGAATTTTGCGAATCATGGGAAGCGCAAGTTCACCGTCGGAAGCGTCGCCAGTATAATGAAAGCCATACTGTTCCCATAGAACATTCTCACGTATACCTTCGCGAACCACTTTCTCATCTTCGACAAGAAAAACCTTAAACATGCTGGTTCTTCCCTTCTGATGAATGCCTGTACTCATCATAGAATGCATTAAAAGATCAATAATATCATAATAGAAACTTATTAATACTATTTATGATATAGACTATAATTCCATATTGTAGAAACCTATGTTACATACATATAAATAATAGCACCTTAAATGCCAAATTGCAACAATATCTGTGCGTTAGGCGTGAGGGTTTGGAACAAAAAATTTCAGCAAACCGTCATATAAGGGTAGATATAGTTTTAGTGCTTGTGTCGCAATTGTTAAAACTTTGAAAAAAGCTCGGCGCAGGTAGGAAACACAAAGTTGTTATTAAATGTTCAGGTATGAAAAAGCACAATACAAAGGAGAATTTGTAATGAAAAGAAAATTTGCGGTTATACTTTTACTTTTTGCATTGATATTAACATCGTCGGCCTGCGCGGTCTTGCAGCCGAACGAACGAAATATCAGTGATATTGAAAAACAGGATACCAACGGCGCCGCTCAGGATGAAGACGATGATGGAGATAAGGATACAGATAAAGGTGCGCAGAACAGTGAGACCGATGATAAAAACGATGTGCTTGAGGAAGACTCCGAGGAGTATATCAAAAGCATAATTGAAGACAGAGCCGCCAATGTTCTGACTGCAATTAAAAACTATGACGTGGAGAAGCTTGCCGATGCGGTACATCCCGATAAGGGAGTCCGCATCTCACCATACGGATATGTTGATGTTGACAATGATCTTGTGTTTCCTGCAGAGGAAGTGAAAAACCTTGCTAACGACTCAAAGACATACCTTTGGGGATATTACGATGGTTCCGGTGAGCCTATAACACTTAAATTCTCCGACTATTACAAGAGATTCATCTATGATGCGGACTTCTTAAACGCTGAACAAGTAGGCTACAACAAAGTACTGGGCCATGGTAACACTCTGAACAACAGCTTCGACGTTTACAAAAATTCGATCATTGTCGAATATTACTTTTCCGGTTTTGATCCCCAGTACGAAGGTATTGACTGGAGGAGCCTCAGGCTCGTGTTTGAAAAGAAGGATGATACCTGGTATCTTGTTGGAATCATTCATGATGAGTGGACAATCTGATCCGCTTCACGACTATGCTTGCCAATAATACTATTGCATATTAAGCAGACTACTTGGATGCCGTTTCTTTGATGTTGGAGATTGGCATTTAAGTTGCAACACAATTTCGCCCCTTAGCTTTTGCTTTATACAGAGCATCATCCGCTTTTTTAAAAATATCTTCAATATCGTTGATATCACGTGTGTTATCACGGATTGCCGCCACTCCGATACTTACCGTAAAACTAATTTCTTTCTCGTCGTAAATCACTTTTCTCTTAGCTACAGTCTCTCGAAACTTTTCCGCTGCCTTTTTCGCTTCCTTCAAAGAAGCGTTCTTTAAAACTACAGCAAATTCTTCTCCTCCTATGCGCCCGGCTATATCGGTTTTTCGGAAACTGGTTAATATAATGTTTCCAATTTCACGAATCATTTCATCTCCCGCCGCATGTCCAAAGGTATCGTTGATGACCTTAAAATTATCCAAATCCATAATCAACAACGATAGTTCCTCATTATTCCTTTTAGCCCAATCAAATTCCCTTCTGGCCAAACTCATAAATTGCGCCCGATTATTAAGACCGCTTAAAGAATCTGTGGTAGCCAAAAACTTCAGTTTATCCTGAATCTTCCTATCCTCTGTAACATCACGGATAGATTTTAGCATTCTTGTGTTTCCATCATCGGGATCTCCCAACGGCATCACGTCAATCTCAAAAAACCGTTCTTCCCCATCTATCACCAAAGAAAAATCACGACTGCTCTCACTTTCGAAAATCTCCAACAACTTCGGCTCTCTTTCAAGAATATGCTCTATGGGATAATTATTCAATGAAATGTTTATTGCTTCAAAAAACTTCTCGGCAGCCTTATTATAGTCTATTATCCTTTGCCCCGGACCAAATACCAACATACCGGCAAAGTTGTTCTCAAAGATTGTTTCCCGAGCTAAAGTTCTAATTTCCAGAAAATCGTATTTTAAAATACCATAACTAATAATAAGCAGAGAAACGGGCATTATTAAAGCGGAATAATCAATGCTCCAATCTTCGAAAATGAAAAGAATCATCACTATACCAATGAAAGGCAGTAAAGAAGCAAATAAAAAAACAAAAAAGTGAGGCTTGGTATAGCCAACCTTATTCTTCAGATATCCTATGAAGTAAATGACGACTGTAAGAAGCAAACAAAATATGGTATATGAAATGTTAACATAGTACCAGAAACCTCTTTCCATATACAGGGAATAATATCCAAAGTACTGTCTCATTTCCCATTTTGTATAGAAAAGATGATGCCAGGAATTTGTGAGCCGCATAAAGAAGGTTATTACAGGCACAGAAAAAAGTAAAATTGCCATCCGGGTTTTCAGGGAATAAATGGTTTTTGTGTAAAGAAGAGCTACTATCAGCCATAGTACAGAAACAAATGGTAACCCCAAATATTGAAACTGATTCCAAAAAATCATTTCTAACAGATTGTTGCTGTTAATAATCATTAAATACCCAAACAAATAAACGCTGAGACAAAAAACCATGACAGAGAATGCCTTTCGATAGCTGGTCCTGCCCTTTGAAAAGAAATAAGCGGCAAAAAACTGAGCTAATATAACCGCTAAAATCAGATAAAGACTAAGTAATATTTTTAATGTGTCCATAGCAGCACGCCCTTGTTGCTTTTAATCAAAGCCTCCAGTTTTTCTGTTCTGAACATCACACTATCCTGTGTTGATGATTTCGCTTAAATTATAATTAATAAAAGGACAAATGTAAAGAGAAGCTTAAGAGTTACTTATTGTTCCGGAATACATTGCAAGCAGCATTGCGCTTATCAGAATACCTCCAATAATATCGGTAAGCCAATGGACACCGGATATCAGTCTTCCAACTACCGTAACCGTAATGATTAGTATACATATAATCTGCAGCACAAATCGCATCTTGCTGTTCTTAACATATTTTTTTATAAGCATTATCGCACTTCCCATAATCACACAGACAATCATTGTGTGTGATGATGGAAATGAAGCTTCCGGATGCTCACAGCCCGGCATAATGAAATCCGCTTACTCCTGATATAATAAATTTGTTTTTCAATATGTATCATCCTTTCAAAATAAAATCTGCCTGCAAGCATCTTTTATTCTAAAAACGGATGAATGACACCTCAAGAATTCAGCTCTCACACGGATGATACTGTTCGTGTCACTTGCTTTTTATAATCAAAAATCCTTTTATTATCAACATACTTAGGTAAATCACACCGGCATATGGCTGTCTTGCCAGAATAAATAACGCTGTCCCAATTATTGACAATGTAATACCTACAGTCAGTAAATATCTGTTCCAAGTCGGCTTATCAAAGCTGCTGATTACTAAAACAAAAAATCCGTTTAGCACTGTGATACTTACCACCACAATAAACGAAGTCCTTAACCATGCGCTTATGCCCATTAAAG
>JAAYBO010000166.1 GCA_012730095.1 Clostridiaceae bacterium | reverse complement strand
CGGTTATTCGTATGTGCTTGGCCTTTTGACTGCCGATAAAAGCGCCGACTTGCTGAATCCCGGTAGTTGGGTGAAAAACAACGCGCCAGTTTTATCCTATTATTCTATAAAAGGCGAGTACGGGCCGGGCCACAATACTTTCTTCAGGGATAAATCCGGAAACCTTATGATTGCGTATCATGCACAGGAAACGATGAAAAGAAGTCCAAGATGTACGGCAATCCGAAGGGTTCATTTTGGCAGAGACGGAACTCCCATATTCGACATGTCCGCCGAACGAGATTTAAGACATGAGCTTACACGGGTTAAATCAACGGCTGAAATAACGGATTGATGATAACGAAGTTATGTGTACTCTTTGTATCCGCATATTTTTATAAAACAACAGGAGAATGGCATAGGAAGCTAAAAACACCATAAACCGGTATATATTGAACCGGTTAAAGTTTTCTTTTATAATGAATTTAGAAAGCTATGAAATACTGCAGTTTTCATTCTGTGCTCATAAGGTCGTCAACTGTGCAAAAAATATGCCGGTAATGTCACATATATTAATAGAGGGAATATGTACCAGTTATTGATTGTTGAAGATGAAAAATGGGAAAGAGAAGGCCTTAAAGATTTTCTTGACTGGGAAAGCCTTGGGATTAAGGTGTCAGGCTGCGCCTGCAACGGTGTGGAAGGCAAAAAAATGGCTGAAGAGCTCAATCCGCATATTATTATAACGGACATAAAAATGCCGTTAATGGATGGAATTCAGATGGCACGCGAAATCAGGGCTTTTCTTCCTGATGCAAAGATTATTATTTTAACCGGATATGACGAATTTGAATATGCAAAGCAAACTTTCGATTTTCATGCTTTCGCGTATCTTTTAAAACCTATCCGAAGAAAAGACCTTGAACAGGTAATCAATAACGTACTTAATGATCTTGATCATGAAGAAAGCATAATAAAAGAGATAAATGCGCTGAAAAGCGAATGGACGGAATATGCCAGTAAAAATCGTGACTACCTTCTTATCGACTTTTTAAAACAAAAAACCGAGCTGACGCATATCTATGAACTCCCGCTGATGAGATGGCTTGATACATTTAAGAATAAGCTTGTTGCAATATTATCTTTATACCCGGGCAAATATGAAGGGAATCCGGTTACCTGTACGCCGCGGGATGTAACAAAATTGCTGAACACAATTCTCGGGACCAGGGGAATAGCGGTTTCATGCAGTGAACTTCAGGAAGATATTGTTATGTGTATTGATGCGCCCCCGGACATACGGGAACTGGAAGCTGTTTTGCTGCAAATGATGGATGAAATAAAAAAAAGGTTTGGAACAGATTGTATTGCCGGGGTCGGAGAAATTGTCAACGGGCTTGAATCCATGCCGCGGTCTTATACACAGGCACGGGAAGCGATTAGTTTCAGGTTCATAGCCAATTATCACGATGTTTTATTTTACGGCAGCATAAAAGACGTTGAGCGGAACAACTGGGATTTAACCGGACAATTGATTGAAAAAGCGGATTCGCTTTCGTCAAAGATTGTTCACTGTATTCAAAAAGGAGATATGAATCAGAGTACACGGCTGGTAGATGATTTCCTTGCGATGCTTAGGGAGAACCTTTCAGGCGCTAAAATACTTTTTAACCGATTTATTATGAATATTATTAACGGTCTGAATACAATTCTGGCCAACAGCACGGAAGAAGACGGGGTATATGTTTCTCTATGGGATCCTGAAAAACAAGGTGTGGATTATACAATGCTTGATTCGCTTTCCCAAACGAGGAATTACCTTACCGGTTTTTTGAGCAGAATTGCCGTAAATATGGAAAAAGACTGCCATGAAGACAACATAGCCAGAACCGTGCTTAAAATTATTGAGGAAAAATACCCGGAAGAATTAAATTTAAAGCGTGTATCGAAGGAAATAAATCTTTATCCTTACTATATAGGTAGCATTTTTAAAGAATACACGGGTAAAAGTTTTAACGAGTACTTAAATTATTATAGGATAGATAAAGCAAAAGAAATGCTGCATTATAAAAACATGAAGGTGTCCGATTTGGCGGAATCGGTCGGCATACCGAATGCTTCATACTTTTGCTGCCTGTTTAAAAAGAGGTTCGGCATAAGCCCCGGTGAGTACGGAGAACTGGTTAACAGGAGGCCAAAAGGTGTATAAACTATTGATTGTAGAAGATGAGGTGTGGGAAAGAGAAGGCCTGACTGATTTTTTGAACTGGTCGGAACTTGATATTGAGGTTGTCGGAACGGCAGCGAATGGAATCCAGGGGATTAAAATGGCTAAAGAACATCTCCCGGACATAATCATGACGGATATTCGAATGCCTGTGATGGACGGCTTAAAATTATCCGAAGAAGTGAAAAGATTCCTGCCCGATTGCAGAATTATAATAATTACAGGCTATGATGATTTTAAATACGCTAAGGATGCGATACATATCGGTGTCTATGATTATTTGCTCAAACCGGTGCAGAAACAGCAATTGCTTAACGCTTTAAACAGAACTATAACTGCTATACAACGGGAAACTCAACGGGAAGAATATGTAGACAGCCTGAAAACTCAACTGACCGAACGCGCTTACAAAGAGAGAGAACGCTTTCTGTTAAGCATTCTTAGAGGTAATGAGCAATATCAGGGTTTGATTGACAAAAATGATTTCAGGTACACTTTTTATTCACATCGGACGGCGGCTGTCGTTGTGCGCGTTAACGTCTGCCCTTTCAGCGAGGGAATGATTACTTATGAAGGACAGGAGCATTTCAAAGTATTTTATAAAAGAATCAGGGATTCGGTTGGCGATAAAGGGATAACCGCCGGGAATGACGTCGAAAACGGAGAAATTGTGATATGTCTGCCTGTAAAGCAAAAAGGGCGCAGTGAAATCGAAGAAGTGATTCATTTGATCCGGCGGCAGGATTATGGACAAAATAAACCCGAATACATTATTGGAGTAGGTTCGGTATCGAAGGATATAACCGGTTTTGTAGAATCTTACAAACACGCTCAAACCGCGTTAAGGCTGCTATTTTTTATGAAAGATACGGATATTCTCTATTACGATGATTTAAACCCGCCGGAAAAAGCACAGGAGGGCGCGGTCTATGAATTCCTGCAGTCTGCTCCCGAATACTCAAAAAAGATACTGAATGCGATTGTTTCATCGGACTCTCAAAAAATAACATCGATAACGGATGAAATGTTTGATATTATATGTAGAAATCATGTCGACAAAAACCTCGTATGCAATTTTCTTGCCGACATGACAAACGAGATATCAATCCTGTTGTTGTCTAAAGGCGGCTCATTCAATAGCGAGTTTGACAGCGGAGACGACATCCTTGAAGCGTTTCAAAGCTGCATTAAGATAGAACAGCTTAAAAAATGGTTTAATACGCTGTTGATTGACGCGAACAGATATTTCACAAAAAAAAGAAAGAACAGGGAAGAGTATATTATTTATAGCGTGCTGAATATAATCGAAAATGAATACATGAGTGATATCGGACTCGAGGTTATTGCGTACAGGCTTGGCATATCGCCGAATCATCTGGGCAGTGCGTTTAAAAAATATGTCGGAAAACGTTTCACCGAGGTTTTAACGGAATTCAGGATGAAAAAGGCAAAAGAAATGCTCATATCAGGTAAGGACAGTATAATGAATGTAGCTAAAAAGGCGGGGTTTATCAGTACTTCATATTTTTGTACCGTGTTTAAAAAGATTCATGGAATCAGTCCAATGGAATACCGGGAGAAGCATGATTATGGCAATGAAGATAAGAGATAAAATAACCGGTGTATACAAAAAAATAATCAATATGCGTATAGCATGGAAATTTACGTGCGCGTACTTTATTATTCTTGCGCTGCCGATAATAGGCACTGGTATATTTATAAATCATACGACAACGAAATCATTTATACACCAGTCGGAACTATTGGCGAGGCAAAGCCTGCTTCAAAAAAGAGAGATTATTAACCAAAAAATAGAAAGTATAGAAAAGACCTCAATATCAATTGCTCAAAATCCGCAAATACTGAATTTCCTCGAAGAACCGTTCGAGAACAACCGCCAGAGTTATGAAAATTATTTTTATTTCTTCGCTCCCGTTTATGAAAGCTATATTATCCAAAACAGATACATATACTGGACGATGCTTTATATAAACAACAAAACCTTTCCGAATTCGTGGAACAGCATATATCATATCGACGTGAAAGAAGATGACGAAGAATACATGGCGTTTCTTGAAGACGACAACGCACTGCACAAATGGAACACTATACATTACACGGAAAAGGAGGTATATTCCAGGACTACGGTAAAGGAAAGGGTTTTTTCGTTGTCCCGCAAGTTGATATCGTTTGTGGATAAGAAACTCGTCGGCGTGCTTGTGATTGAGATAACCGAAAAGGAATTGTTTCAAAATCTCACAAATAACAATGATACGAATGAATATTACCTTGTGTTTGATGATAAAGGGAATATGGTTTCAGACAGTACATATAAGAACCTTCCGGATAAGTATAAAACAAGCTTTCTTACGGCGCTGAAAGACGGAAACGAAATAAATGGCGTAACGGAGTTTGATAATGAAAAATTCATAGTCTGGTCGATTCCGCTTGAACGCATCGGATACAGCCTTGCTGGTATTATCCCGCTGAAAAATTATACGGGGAACATGCCGAATTATACATTAATTATTATATTTGTAATAATAGCGGCGCTTATTGTATTCGGGGTGCTTATTTACTTCGTGTCGGATAAACTTACAGAGAGATTGAAAATACTGCTTAAGGGCCTTAAATCGGTACGTAATAACAATATTAATATCAAACTGCCTGTAGAAAGTTATGACGAATTCGGCGAACTTGCGGTAAATTTCAACCACATGACCGACAGAATTCATGAACTGATAGAACGTGTCTACAAGGCGCAGATAGTGGAGAAGGAATCGGAACTGAAGGCGCTTGAAGCCCAGATAAATCCGCACTTTTTATATAACACGCTCTCGACGATTTCATGGATGGCCAGAAAGGTTAATGCGGAAAATATTGAAGAGTTAGCTTTTATGCTGTCAAAATTTTACCGGCTCGTTTTAAGTAAAGGTAATTCGGTAATAACAGTCAGGGATGAAATAGAGCTATTAAAAGCCTATATTGAAATTGAGAAAACACGGTTTGATAATCTTTTCAATGTGAAATATGATCTTGATAACGAAGCCCTTGATTACAGGATGATAAAAATTATCCTTCAGCCAATAGCGGAAAATGCGATAAATCACGGAATAGCTCCTAAAGGCTATCCGGGCACTTTGATTGTAAGATTAAGACACGACGATGAATACCTGTACTTTTCGATAATAGACGACGGTGTAGGGATTAACAGAAATGTGCTGCAAAGCATATATAAATCAGAAATAGCGAAGAAAAGGGAAAGCGGTTATGCAATCCAAAATGTAATGGAACGCATTAACGCGGTATATGAGGATAAAGGACATATCAGTATTTTCAGCCGTCCGGGCATCGGGTGTTCGGTGACTATTACGATACCTAAAACAATAGATTTTCTTAATTTATGACATAAGAATTGATTTTTAAAATTGATTCCCCATTGTTCTTTACCTATAATAAAATTGAGAAGTGGTTTATAAAGCATAATGCAGAGAAAAAGCACGTGTTGATATGATCTTTTCGATACCATGCTTAAAAATTTGAAAGGTGTGGTGTAATGAGTCGGTCTTCCATGGTTATCAAAGGCAAAAAAGGTATGACCTTAAGGGAAAAATTCTGGGATCAAAGATACCTGATGATCCTCGTGCTTCCTGTTGTGTTGTGGATGATAATATTCAATTACATTCCGATGCTTGGTCTTATAATTTCTTTCAAGGAGTATGATCCTTACCTTGGACCTCTTGAAGGCTTTATTAAAAGCCGGTGGGTAGGTTTTGAAAATTTTGTTGAAGCGTTTACCGATAAATATTTTATTTCTTCTCTTTGGAATACGATATATTACAGTATCCTCAATCTTGTTGTCGGTTTTCCGATTCCGATTATTTTTGCAATCCTTCTCAATGAATTGACAAATATCATGTTCAAAAAATTTGTCCAGACGGTAAGCTATCTGCCCCATTTTATTTCGTGGGTTTTCGTAGTCGGCTTTATTTATGTATTATTAGCTGTTGACAATGGCTTATTGAACGGGCTTCTGCTGAAATTCAACCTAACAGAAGACGCAATACCGTTTTTGGCAACTGAAAAATATATTCCACCCATTGTAGTTATATTCAATGTCTGGAAATCATTCGGATGGAATTCAATAATATATATAGCTGCGATAACAAATATTGACCCTACAATGTATGAAGCTGCTACTGTTGACGGCGCGAAGAGGTTTGCAAAAATACGGTACATAACACTGCCGTCAATAAAACCAACGATAGTTATTATGCTCATATTCAGCATAGGGAGCATGATCAGCCCTAACTTCGGATTGTTTGAGCAAATGTACCTTTTATCAAATTCCATGATTCAGGATATAACAGAAATTGTTGACACTTATACATATAAAATGGGAATTGTACTTTCCAGGTATTCTTATGCAACCGCGGTCGGGCTGTTCCGATCGGTTGTGGCAGTGATCCTGCTGACAGGTGCAAATTTTACTTCCAGGAAATTGACCGGAGAAAGCCTGTTTTAAGGAGGAAATGTGATGCAGAGAATTCGCAAGCTGAACGAAGATAGTGTATTTGATATTTTTAACTTCATTTTCATGTGTTTTATCATACTTGTGACACTGTATCCGTTTTACTATGTTATTATATCCTCGTTCAACGAGCCTCTTGATTTGTTAAATGGTCCGGTATATTTATGGCCCAGGAAATTTTCTTTGTCAAACTATGCCTATGTACTGCAGGATGAAAAAATACTAAAGGCCGCGTTTATCACCGTATCAAGAACAATTATCGGCAGTGTTAGTGCAGTTTTGTTCACTGCAGCGTTTGCGTACGGAATTTCAAAGCAGAGGCTTTTAGGCCGGCGGTTTTTTATTGGAATGGCACTTGTTACAATGTATTTCAGCGGCGGGCTCATTCCGACATATATTCTTATTGCTCACGGCCTTAGGCTGCAGGGTAATTTTCTTGTTTTCATTATACCAAACCTGTTTAATGCTTTTAACGCGTTTATTATGCTTTCTTTCTTCAGGGGAATATCACCGGAGATAGAAGAATCGGCCAGAATTGACGGAGCCAATGACATTATTATTTTTGTTAAGCTGATTATTCCAATATCGATGCCAATATTAGCTACAATCGCGTTATTTAACGGCGTATTTCACTGGAATTCCTGGTTTGACGCGCTTTTGTACGGAGGAAGAAAGCTTGAAACACTTCAGCAGTATTTGGTTAAATCTATTCAATCCGCTAATGTCAATGCAAAAGCAGCATCCTTTGTATCAACATTAAGTGTAAGTTCAACGTCGGTACGGTTAACGACAATGGTTATTACCGCGTTCCCGATAGTTGTCGCTTATCCGTTTCTGCAAAGGTATTTTGTCAAGGGGATTATGATAGGTTCATTAAAAGGCTGATTTATAAGGCTTATCCCGGTTTTCCGGATTAAGCATAAATACATCTGGTAAGGAGGAGAAGAAACATGTTGAAAAAAAGCTACAAAATATTAACAGCAGTTCTTGTTGTTATGCTTTCGATTTTCCTTATGCTGACGGGATGCGCCCCGGGCGGCACGGGCGACAAACCGAAGGACAGCACACAGCAAGGCAGTACACAGCAAGACACACCAAAGGATACCACTCCGGATTCGTCACAGGACGGTTTGATGTCATGGCAGAAGGATACTTCGCCTTTTGAGTTCGATATCTTCTTCTTTGCGGCATGGGGTACTCATTATCCGTGGCGCGGAGCAGTTGTCGAAAAGTACATAACCGAAGACACCGGCGTTACCATGAACATTATCATTCCAACGGGTAACGAAAAGGAATATCTGAATGTAATGATAGCTTCGAACGATCTTCCCGATGCGATGGTACTTGAATGGGCTGCTCCGGAAACGAAGAGGCTCATTGAGGCAGGCCATATTCATTCAATCAACGATTTGGCGGCGGAATATGCGCCGGAATTAATGGACATGATTTCACCCGATGTAATTAATTACCATAAGCATACCGACGGAAAACTGTATTATCT
>JAAYBO010000165.1 GCA_012730095.1 Clostridiaceae bacterium | reverse complement strand
ATTTTATATAATATTGCACCCTGAAATGGAGTGGACTAATACAAGCAGGAGCAAGATATCCTTTAAAAGAATTAAACTGAAAAAGCCAGTTACTTATTCGGAAAAACGCAGGATTTTTACCCCTTTACAATTTGGTGAAAACGGGGTATTATGGAAAAGGATTAAAAATTCAATTTTTATATCCCTTTAAATGCACAATTGGAAATCCCGATCTAAAGGGTTTCATGCGAAAGGAGGTTGTTTGATGATGGTACGTTTACATTTGTTTGATTTTAAACCTTATTTGGCGTGCATATATTTTGATAACAACCTGCATTTAAGGGAAAACAAGCCCCTTTAGCCCCAAAATGGTATTATGAGGCTGCAGGTTCTTTGGAAACTGCAGCCTTTATTCAATTCTTGTTTTTCCAAAGAATCGGTCATTAGGTTGTTTTGTGAAAAGAGAAAGCGGGACGTTTCATGCTTTTTCTAGGGAGGTTATGATGAAAAGGTTAAGAATACTTAAGCAATTCATGAGAAAAAACCTGCTGAGATATTTTACGGCAATTGCCTTTTCAGGGATCGCGGTATTATTCTCTATTATCAGTCCTATGGTGATTAGTTTTACGGTTGATTCCGTAATTGGCTCCGAGCCGATCAATCTTCCGGGCTGGCTGATGAATATAGTGGAAAATTACGGCGGAAGGGAAGCCCTCAGAGAAAATTTGTGGATACTTGGTGTAATTTTTGTATTGCTGACATTGATAACAGGAGTATTCCAATATTTAAGAGGACGATGGATCTCGATAAGCACAGAGAACGGAGCAAAAAACATAAGGGATGCCATATATGATCATCTCCAGCATATGGAATATCATGAGCATGTAAAATCCCAGACTGGTGACCTGACGCAGCGAAGCACCGCGGATGTGGAAACAACGCGAAATTTTCTTGCAGGGCAGCTTCCCCAGGTCGGAGAGATTATAATAAATGTGACGCTAACACTTATCACAATGCTAAGCATTAACGTGGGGCTCACATTATATTCGCTGTGCGTTATTCCGTTTATATTTATTGCGTCGGCCGTCTTTTTTGCGAAGGTAAGGAAAGTATTCAGACAGGTAGAGCAAAGCGATTCCGAATTACATACGACCCTGCAGGAGAATTTAACCGGTGTTCGCGTTGTAAAGGCTTTCGGAAGGCAAAGTTATGAAATAGATAAGTTCAGCGAAAAGAACAGGAAACATAAGGATAATGTTAAAAAGCTAATCGATACAATGTCCTGGTACTGGTCAATGTCGGATTTGCTTTGCATGGCGCAGGCCGCGCTTGTATTGTTTATAGCTATAAGCTGGGCTTCGTCCGGGCGGATTACGCTGGGAACGGTAATTCTGTTTACCGTCTATATACGAAACCTTATATGGCCTATACGGCATCTTGGCCGAGTTATATCGGATATGGGCCAGGCGTTCGTCGCATTTGACCGAATTATAGAGATCCTTGATAAACCTGTTGAGCCAAAGGAAGCTAATGGCTTAACGCCGGAAATTAAGGGAAATATTATATTTAAAAATGTAAGTTTCCAATACCCGGACGGAACAAGTCCTCTAAAAGATATCAGCTTTGAAGTGAAGCAAGGGCAGACAGTTGGGATATTAGGACCGACAGGGTGCGGCAAATCCTCGTTAATGCACCTGCTGGTACGGCTTTTTGATTACAACGAAGGAGCAATACTGCTTGATGGCTATGAATTAAAGGATATCGACAAAAAATGGCTGAGAAGCCATATTGGGATTGTCCTTCAAGAGCCGTTCCTGTTTTCAAAAACGGTTCTTGAAAATATCAGAATAGCAAATCCGAAAGCAGCACGGCAGGAAATTGAAAACGCCGCGAGAACCGCAGCGATACATGAGTCGATTATGTCTTTTGAGAAAGGCTATGATACGCTTGTTGGAGAAAAGGGCGTAACGCTTTCGGGAGGACAGGTGCAGCGAGTGGCAATAGCGCGGACTGTATTAAAAGATCACCCGATTCTTATATTTGACGATTCATTAAGCGCGGTTGATATGGAAACGGATCTGATGATTCGTGAAGCGCTGAAGGAAAGAAGCAAGGGGGTTACGACATTTATTATATCCCACCGAATCAATACTTTGGCGCAGGCGGACCTGATAATCGTTATTGATAAGGGACGCATTATTCAGAAAGGAATTCATGATGAATTGATCCGTGAGCAGGGAATGTATTATAGGATATGGGCCGCGCAGAGCGATGAAGATTAGCGGAATTATGATTTGACAGGGTTTTGGAATATTAATTAATGAGGTAGATTTATATGGATAAATTTCAAGAGGAAGTATTTAGCAAGGGATTTAATATAAAACTGTGGGAAAAATTAATTCGTTACACAAAACCATATAAAAACAGACTTATTGTACTAAGCATATATATGTCAATCCTTGCCGTGTTTGACGCTGTGATACCGCTGATGCAAAGATATGCTATAGACAATTACATAATAGTTAAGAGCACCCGGGGAACAGCACCATTCTATATAGTGTACTCGCTGATTACAATTATACAGGCTGTAGTTGTAAAATTAATGATTTCTTCGGCAGGAGTTGTTGAAACAGGGGTTTGCCATGATATACGAAAAGACGGATTTGAGCATCTTCAGGCGCTGTCATTTTCATATTATGATACAACCCCGGTTGGGTGGATGATGTCAAGGCTGACATCGGACATATGGAGATTGGGCCACACGCTGTCATGGGGACTTGTAGATTTTTCATGGGGGTTTTTTATGATGGCGGTTACAACGGTTGTAATGCTTGTTTTGGATTGGAAACTGGCGCTTCTTACGTTTACCGTCATTCCTCTGCTTTTTGTTGTCAGTGTCTATTTCCAAAGGCGGATTTTATTCAACCACAGGGATATCAGGAAGTACAATTCCCTGATTACCGCCGCATTCAATGAAGGGATCCAAGGGGTGAAGACTACAAAAACACTTGTCCGCGAGGCTGAGAACCTGAAGGAATTTCAGGTACTAACCGGCGAAATGAACAGAAAATGCATAAGCGCCGCTACATTTGCGTCCGTATATATGCCTATTGTAATACTTCTTGGCAGTATTGGAGCAGGTCTTGTCCTGTGGCGCGGAGGAACCGGGGTTATTGCTGGCAGGGTAAGTTACGGAACTTTGACTGCGTTTGTAACGTTTGCTGTTCAATTTTTCTTCCCGATACGCGATATGGCGAGGATATTTGCTGATTTGCAATCGGCTCAGGCAGCGGCGGAAAGAATTCAGTCGCTTCTGGATACAAAGCCTGATATCGAAGATGACATTGAGGTTTTAAGCAAATTTGGATCAGAAAAGGGGGAATGGCCTAAAATAGTTGGAAATATTGAGTTTAAGAATGTTAGCTTCTCTTATAAAACCGGTGAAAAGGTCCTTGATAATTTCAGCCTTTCAGTAAAGCCCGGTGAAACGATTGCACTCGTAGGGGATACTGGTGCCGGAAAAAGTACTATTGTCAACCTTGCATGCAGGTTTTATGAACCAACCGAAGGGCAAATAATTATCGACGGATATGATTATACCCGTATGCCGGTACTGTGGCTGCATTCAAATCTTGGATACGTGCTTCAGAACCCCCATTTGTTTAGCGGAACGATAAAGGACAACATTATATACGGTAAACTTGACGCTGCAGAGGAAGAAATAATAAAGGCGAGCAAACTTGTTAACCTTCACCCGATTGTGGAAAGGATGGAAAAGGGATACGACACTCAGGTCGGCGAAGGAGGCTCACTTTTGTCTACCGGGGAAAAACAGCTTGTATCGTTCGCTCGCGCGATAATATCGGATCCGGCAATTTTTGTTCTTGATGAGGCCACTTCATCTGTTGACACGGAAACAGAATACCTGATACAGCAGGCGATAACAAACATTTTGAAAAACAGAACAAGCTTTATTATAGCGCACAGGCTGTCGACAATCCGTTCCGCAGACAGGATACTTGTAATCAGAGACGGTAAAATAACGGAGCAGGGAACCCACAGTTATCTTCTTTCACAAAGAGGATATTATTCGAGGCTTTACCGGAACCAGTTTGTTATGACGGCGGGCAATAGTTAGTGTATATTTTAGGCAATAATCGTTTTTAAATGCATAAAATCAAATTACGGTTAACTATCATAGAATGAAATGAACATAAAAAATAAAAAGGAAGATGATTTTATGCAATTTATAATGCCGGGAATGCACCGGCTCCCGCCTTTGCCTTATCCTTACAACGCATTGGAACCGGTAATCGGTGAAGAAACTTTAAGGATACACCATGACAAACATCACAAAAGCTATGTTGACGGTCTTAACAGAGCTGAACTATACCTTGTCGAAGCACGAAAGACCAATAACATCGAATATATTAAATATTGGGAAAACGAATTGGCATTCAACGGCTCGGGACATATCCTTCATAGCATATACTGGACCGTTATGGCTCCGCTTTCTACAGGAGGACGACCGGGGCAGAGAACTGTTTTTCATGTAAACCAGTATTTTGGCAGCATGGAAGCAATGAAATCCCAGTTTATTGACGCGACGGAAAAAGTGGAAGCATCGGGATGGGGAATTCTTGCATGGAACCCCGCATGGTGGCGAATGGAGATTTTGCAGGCCGGCAAACACCAAAACCTTACCCAGTGGAGTGCAATACCGCTGCTTGTATGTGACGTATGGGAACACGCATATTACCTGGATTACAGAAACAGAAGAGATGAATATGTCAATGCATGGTGGAACCTGATCAACTGGAACGAGGTGGAAAGAAGGCTTGAGCTTGCGATGAAAGGGCAGGTGCCTCTTGTTGAATAAAACCAAACCAAAAAGGAGAGCTTTTGCTCTCCTTATTGTTTACCAGTTTCCGCCCTGATTGCGGTTTCTGTTATAGCGCTGCTGCTTCTTTGCCCTTCTGCAGTCGGCGCATCTTTGCGGTTCGTTTTCAAAACCTTTTTCTTTGTAGAATTCCTGTTCGCCTTCGGTAAACACAAATTCCGCACCACAATCTTTACAAACTATAGTTTTATCAGCCATTTCATATACCTCCTTAATTATTTTGGATTAAAATACTTCTTGACTCCACGCTCCAAAAAAATTAAAGAGGCTGTTCAGGGAAATAGCTTAATCCAATATGTTATATTTAATGACCTTTGCGTATTTAATATAACACGCATGGAATAAAAAAACAAGAGCTTTATAAATTTTCTTTAATATAACACGCATGGAATAAAAAAACAAGAGCTCGGGTATTTGACACGTTTCTTT
>JAAYBO010000374.1 GCA_012730095.1 Clostridiaceae bacterium | reverse complement strand
TCAGAATTTGTCAGGGATACTACACCCGGCAGCCGCTCCAGCAACTCCAGTATTCCGGACTTGACAGCGGAAGCGGGTGTGATATCAAACATTGGCTGTGTGTATTCTTTTTGAAGCTGCGCGAGCGACTTTTCAAACATCATTTTCCCGTTGTCTATCATGCCCACCGTATCGCAGACACGCTCCACATCATCCAGGATGTGTGTGGAAAACAAAATGGTTTTACCTATACCCTTCAAGTCCCTGATAAGGCTTAGCACCTCGCTTCTTCCCTCCGGGTCAAGTGCCGATGACGGCTCGTCAAGAATGAGAAGCTGCGGATTGCGTATGAGGGCAGCGCCGATGCCAAGACGCTGCTTCATACCACGGGAGAAGCCGCCCACACGGCGGTTTTGCACTTCTGAAAGCCCTGTCCAGCGGAGTATTTCCTGAATGTTGTCACCACCTTGCGTACCGGATAAATAGCACAATGTTTCGTGAGCGCTCATCCACGGATAGAACTTTGGATCCTCGGGAAGGTAGCCTATATTCAGGTCGCCGGGATGTGTAAGCTTTGTGATGTCTTTTCCGTTAACGGTGCATTCACCTAGCGCAGGACGGGAAAGACCGGCGAGAATATTCATCGTGGTAGTTTTCCCCGCGCCGTTTTGGCCGATAAAGCCGTAAATCTCACCGGCTTTCACTTGCATATCCAGTCCATTTAATGCCTGAAAGGTACCGAATTTTTTTGTAAGACCTGTTACCTTAATCATTTGAATTCCTTCTTTCTTCCCACCAGGAGGAATAAAACCGGTCCTATCACATTGACAAACAGGCAGATAAAAAACCATGCCCACTTGTTCAGATTTTGTACGCCCTCTTTAAAAATTTTTATTCCGCAGTACACCGCCAGACTAAACTGAAGTAGAATAAGCGGGGAGAGGATCAGGATCATATTCTTTGTAATTACAAATCCATTCATAATATAAGACCTCCTTTTCCGGTTTTGTTCTTTTCACGATACATAAAATCTGACTGTAAAAAACGGTTACGCTTGCCGGGTTATTTTTCCCGCGGTTTTTTATTTGCGGAAACCGCTCCAAGCACCACACCTGCGCCAGCTCCTATGCACAGCCACAAAACCACGTTTTGCAGCAATGCTCCTATCACAATGCCGACAGCGGCACACAAACCGATGGCTGTGCCCATATTCCAATATTCTGACATCTTCCGCTTTTTCATTCTTTCAGCCTCCTTAGCTTGATTTTATTTTAAGACCTGTTTTTACTACTAATACTCATAAGAGCGATTTTCTGTTTTTCCATGTTTAGTATAGAGGTTGAGATGGTCATATGATAAGTGACCCGAGTCATATATTGGGTAATAAAAAACGGGAGCCGCAGCTCCCGTTCCAACAAGTCTATATATCTAAAACCCTAACTCCTTAAAATATAATATGGCATTTGCCCGATCGGTAATCCCTGCCTTGCTGTAGATTTGGCTGATGTAATTTTTGACCGTGCCGACGGTAAGAAACAATGTCTGAGCGATTTCCTGGTTGCTTTTTCCCTGTATCAGCAGACGGATGATATCCTGTTCGCGTTGTGTAAAGTCGGCAGGCGGCGTTTCCGGCCGTACCCTTCTGCCGATATGTTTTGTGATTTTTGCGGCTATAGTCCCCGGTAAAATTACGCTTCCCCGTACAGTGTCACGGATGGCTTCAGCCAGCTTCGCCCCGCTGATATCCTTGAGCAGATACCCCGAAGCACCGTGGGCGATGGCACCTAATATGGAGTCATCGTCATCGAATGTCGTTAATACTAAAACCGCCGTCTCGGGAAAATCCCGCTTAATAAGGCGCGTTGCCTCCACGCCTCCCATTTGCGGCATCCGGATATCCATAAGAACTACCTGGGGATGATGTATACCCGTTTGTTCATAAGCTTCCAAACCGTTTCTTGCTTCCGCGACAACCTGAATGTCAGGATTTGTTTCAAGAAGCGCACGCAGCCCGTCCCGGATAATGGTTTGATCGTCCGCCAACAGGACGGTTATTTGATTCATTGCGCATCCTCCTTTCTTTGCACAATGGGGATAATGAGGCTGATGGTGAACCCTTCTCCCGGGGCGCTTTCTATTTCCAATGTCCCGCCCACGCTTTGCATACGTTCCCGCATGATGGACAGGCCAGATCCAAATTTTATATCATCCGTTCCGCTTCCGTTATCGGTAAAGGTAAGCCGCAGCTGTCCATTATGTTCGCCAATCAGGATGTCCGCTCCGGTTGCATGTCCATGTCTGATGGCATTGGTTACACACTCCTTTACCGCTGAGAGAAGAATGCCCGCCTGAAGCGGAGTAAGGTCAATTTCCGATTCAGAAACGACATGAATATCAAAACCGGTGTCAAGGCGGATTTCCTGTAAAAGCTTATCGAGGGCATCGGCAAAGACGGCTTCATTTCCCGCTCTGACTACTTTGACAGAAGCGCGAAGCTCCGCAAGTCCGCGCCGTACCTGCTCTTTTCCCTGATGCAGTTTTTGTGCTGCCAGCGGTTCTGATACAAGTCCCTCCGCCGCTTCCAGGGTCAGAACGGCTGCGGTCAGCGTATGCCCGACCGTATCGTGCATTTCAGCAGCCAGGCGGTTTCGCTCTTCAACCACGGCCATGCTCTTTAGCTGTTCGGATTGCACCTTAAGTTTATTAAGGGCTGCTTCGAGGCGTACGCTTGTCACCATTTGTTTTTTCAACGTGTAGAAGGCGACAAGGGCAAGCAGAACCACCAATGTGTTTACAAAAAAGTATTGAACGATCCGATCTATTTCCAGAGCATCGGACAGAAGGAGCATCTTTATGGTGCTGCCGGTAAGATATGCACCAAGCGCGCTGATCCCATATGCCTTCGCCTGCGGCATTGGGGCGTGGTTGATTGCACTTATTCCTGCAATCAGAGCAAGATACAGGTTGTCACCGGAAATGTCCAGATACAGGAGTGGAACACACAGCATAAGCTGCAGAACTGGGAGAAGAGAACTGAACGTAAACCTGTTTTTCGCAGGGAGCAAATTATAGAGGGCCATCATAAGAAAGGACAGAGTGAGCAGTATAATCAAAGGGTTGTACATGGGAGCTCCGGTGTTTTCCGCCAACATATGCATCCCCATCACTTCATACGCCGTCACAAGCAGCAGAAATATTCCCCGGCGGATATTCGGGACAACATTATCGAACTTATTCGGTGCGATATCGGCAGGCGACTCCCATGTGCTTTTAAACAGATAAACGGCCGCTGCGGGCAGACTGAAAACAGCGATCATCACGGTATATATACGACGTTTAGCCGACGTGAGGCTTAAATCCGTAAGACACTTTTTAATATAAAAGATTTGCATGGAAAGCTGAAAAAGTATCCCGGGAATTATAAACGGTAAAATCTCTTTAAGTTCCATACGGATTCCCTTTCTTATCCGGAACGAAAGGTTCCCGAAGATTTTTCGCCGTTATTTTGCAATGAAGGTAAAAAAGGGAGCGAGGATAATCAGTCCTACACACGACGACTATGTTTTTTTAACACACCGAAAACCCGCTAAAATAGCGGGTTCTCAGACAAATTGTGGCGGAGAAGGAGGGATTCGAACCCTCGCGCCGCATTAACGACCTACACCCTTAGCAGGGGCGCCTCTTCGACCTACTTGAGTACTTCTCC
>JAAYBO010000164.1 GCA_012730095.1 Clostridiaceae bacterium | reverse complement strand
CCTGCAGTAAACAAAGGAGGATTTCACGCTTTAAAAAGCCGATGCCGGCTGCCCTTGATTTAACCAAGTGAAAATCATACGATTTTAGAAATTCATGATATAATAAATATGCGGCAGAAAAAGGCAGTTAAGTCAATTACGAAAAATTTTATACGGAGGCTTAACTTAATATGAAAAACACAAAATTCCAATAATTACTGGAGTGAGGTCGAATGGCTGAAAAAATACTTGTAGTTGAAGACGAAAGCAAGATAGCGCGTTTCCTGGAATTGGAGCTTAAGCACGAAGGATATATTGTAGAGCTTGCGTATGATGGACGTGACGGGTTGGAAAAAGCTTTAAAGGGAGATGTCGATCTTGTAATACTTGACCTAATGCTGCCGATGTTAAGCGGTATTGAAGTATTGCGCCGTATACGAAAAAGCACCGGTCTGCCTGTTATTATGCTGACCGCAAAAGATGACGTGTCAGATAAAGTTATGGGGCTTGACAGCGGTGCGGATGATTATGTAACAAAACCGTTCGCTATAGAGGAATTGCTTGCAAGAATCCGGGTTGCTCTTAAAAGGAAACAAAACACAGCAAGAAAAGCTGAAGATGAAATACTTAGAGCAGGGGATCTGTCGGTTAATAAAACCGCCCATAAGGTTATGTTTAAAGAGGAAGAGATACCGTTATCGAAAAAGGAATATGACCTGCTTGTATATATGATGGAAAACAATGGAATAGTGCTTACGCGTGAAAAGCTGATTGAAAAGGTCTGGGGATATGACTATTATGGCGACACCAATGTTACAGATGTTTATATCCGGTATTTAAGGGCAAAGATTGATCAAAAATACAACCTGTCATACATTAAGACTATTCGTGGAGTGGGATATATTTTTGAAGACAAGGAATAAGCATAAACCGGCAAGAATAAAGACGGTTTTCATGTACGAAAAAAACAGGAACAAGTTTAAAAACTCACAAGAGGTTAGAAAAGACAGCAAAGTACAGCGAAGACCTGAAAAAACCAAAAATGCTCGTACATCTTCAATGGGACGTCGTCTATCTGGTGCATATACGAGGATGATGGTTGATTCTTTCCTGTCATGTCTTATACTTATTCTGATTGTATACTGCATTTTCAATTCTGTTATTATTGCCAGGGACGTTATTCATATAGTTGACGATCTGAGTACGACGGATAAGCTTTCGGAATCTATTTATGATATAGTTATTCAGCATGATACGGAGTTGGATATATCCGGTGTTGACGGAGAGGAACTTTTAAATACTTACGGGAATTATACTAAGCCCCACGATGCGATTCCTGTGTGGTTTTACAGTAAAGACGGTCTTATTTATATGATGATAAGAACACATTTGAACCGTCCGGATGGGCTTTACCTTGCTAACATATTCAAGGATATAACACCCGTACTGCTTGAGATGGCTGTTTTATTCGCAGTTGCCGTTATCCTTGGAGTTATGGTTTTGCTGACTATTTTTTTCAGGGGAAAATCGATGACGAGGAACACTCTGTACCCTATTGCTGAAATGACAAGGATGACAAGGGAAATAAAAGCACAGAACCTTAACCTAAGGCTTAATGTCACTAACGCAAAGGACGAGCTAAAGGATCTTGTTATTACATTTAATGAAATGATGGACAGAATTGAGAACGCTTATAATAAGCAAAATCAATTTGTTTCCGACGCATCACATGAGCTCAGGACTCCTATATCTGTGATTCAGGGATATGCGCGTATGCTTGAAAGATGGGGAAAGGAAGACTCGGAAGTTCTGGCGGAATCAATAGAGGCAATACGAAATGAATCTGAAAACATGAAAGAATTGGTCGACAAACTGTTGTTTATTGCCAGAAATGATAAAGATACATTGAATCTTACAATGGAAGAATTCTCGTTAAGCGAAATGATGGATGAATTGGTAAAGGAAACGCGAATGGTTGATCAGAACCATATAATTGAGTGTTCGATTGACCAGGATATCCATATGAATGGAGACAGAAACCGTATAAAACAGGCAATGCGGATTTTTGTTGACAATGCGCAAAAATATACGCAGCCCGGCGGAACTATTGAAATCGGCCTAAAAAACAGTAATAATACCGCGGTGTTGTCTGTAAAAGATAGTGGATGCGGTATATCCGCCAAAGATCTTAACAACGTTTTTGACAGGTTTTACAGGGCTGATGAATCCCGCGACAGAAATAAAGGGGGTCACGGCCTTGGCCTTTCCATTGCAAAAATTATAGTGCTGCGGCACGGCGGAAAAATAAAAGTTAAAAGCAAGCAGGGAGAAGGCAGCATTTTTTCTATCATATTAAATTCAATACCAAAAAACTTAGATAATAATATGAATTCAGCTGATACGGAATTAAAAAATCCTTAAGCGTAAAAAATTCTCTTTAACGAATTCAAATTGCATGATTTTTTGCAAGGCCTGTTCCATGTACTTTTCCGATGCCTCATGCGTAAGAAGAACAATAGGCACATAATTATCTCTTTCATGCGTTTCAAGCTGAACCATTGACGATATCGATATCTTGTAATCTGCAAGAATACCCGATATTTTCGCCAGTACACCAGGTTTGTCAAGCGTAAAGAAACGGAGATAGAACCGGTTTGTTACCTCTTCTATCGGTATAATTTTTACATCTGCCGTTGGATTGATTGTGCGATTGCAGTATTTCTGACCTTCCTTTAGCAGCAAATCCCTTGATAGATCGACAATATCACCGACGATAGCACTTGCAGTCGGACGTTCGCCCGCACCGGGTCCATAAAATACCGTATTACCCACAAAATCACCGGTTACGAATATGGCATTCATTTCATTGCTTACCGCCGACAATAAATGCGAATCGGAAACCAATGTAGGATGCACTCTAATGTCAACTCCGCCGTTGAATACGCGGTATATAGCAAGAAGTTTTATCGTATATCCGAAAGTTTTTGCAAAGTTTATATCAAGTTTGCTTATACCGGTAATACCTTCAACATAAATTTTATCGAATGATACAATACTGTTGGATGCGAGAGAACCCAAAATGGTGAGTTTGTGAGCCGTATCCGTTCCGTTAATGTCGAGCGACGGATCCGCTTCCGCGAATCCATTTTCCTGTGCGCCTTTCAATGCGTCTTCAAATTCAACGCTATCCTTGTGCATTTTCGTTAAAATATAATTGCAGGTTCCGTTAAGAATACCGTATATGCTTTCAATTTTATTCGCAATTAGTCCTTCGCGTAGGCCTTTAATAATGGGGATACCGCCGCCGACACTTGCTTCAAAGAGAATATCAACGCCGTTTTCGCGGGCAATCTGAAATAATTCCCGGCCGCGGGTAGCAATAAGGGCTTTGTTTGCGGTAACTACATGTTTGCGGTTCTCAAGAGCTCTTTTTATAAAACTGAATGCAGGCTCATAACCTCCTATTGTCTCAACAACAATGTTAATCTCCGGGTCATCCAATACATCGTATGCATTATCGGTACATTTTACGTTTGACAAATCAAGATTACGATCTTTATTCCAGTCAAGTTCGGCAATTGTTTTAAGGTGGAACGTTAATGTTGACCGTGTCTTTAAAAGGTCTCCCTGCTGCAGTAAAATACGTGCGACACCGACGCCAACCGTGCCTAAACCAATTATTCCTATATTAACCCTTTGACCGTTCATTATACTTTCCTTCTCTCCTGAGTTTTTAATAAAGCTTCTATTTTCTATAAAAGTCTGATAAATATAGATGCTTTTAATTCATTAAAAGTTATTTCAACTTACCGCAAAATAATTATATTTATTATAATCGTATTCCTGATACTATTCAAGTTATTAAGGCTGTGTTTGTGCCGTGTAAAGTGAAAAGTTAAAGTCTATCTTTTATAGTACCTCACCCGACATAAGTTTGTCACAAAAATGCCCAACTAAAGTCTGTTAAATTAGTTATCCAAAATGCCAAAGTGAAATCTATGGTGTATG
>JAAYBO010000163.1 GCA_012730095.1 Clostridiaceae bacterium | reverse complement strand
TTGTTATTTTCAATGATGAAACCGCTGCAATAGCACATGAGGTAAAACGCAGCGGCGCATATGACCGCGTCCATTTCGCACTGGATTTCTTTGATGCCTCAATTAACAGGATAACCGCATGGGTTACTGGGACAAGAGCGGTATTGAGAGCAATAATGTTTTCACTGCTTGAACCTACTCATCTTTTGTCAGAGGCTGAAGAAAACGGAAATTACGGAAATCGCCTTGCTCTGATGGAAGAATTCAAAGCCTTACCTCATGCGGCAGTATGGAATAAGTACTGTCTTGACTCAAATGTTCCGGTAGGTCCAGCCTGGCTTGAAAAAGTAAGAAAATATGAGCAGTCGGTTCTGTTTGAAAGAAAGTGAGGATATTATGTTTTTTGAGCAGTTTAAAGAACTCGAAGAAATTTCCCAGGCTGTCGGAAACAGCCCCGAATATGTCCAGGGGGGCGGCGGAAATACATCTGTGAAGCTTGACGACAGCCATATGGCAGTGAAGGCTTCCGGCTATAACCTCAGCGATGTAACAGCTGAGGACGGTTTTGTCATTGTTGATTATAAAAATATAAAACAATACCATGAAAGTGTTAACCTATCCGAAGACAGGGATTATGAAAAGGAAAGCGGCGAGTATGTCAGGGCAAATGTTGTTCAGTTCGAAGGGCTGAAAGCTTTAAGGCCGTCTGTTGAAGCAGGTTTTCATTCCCTGCTTCAAAAATATGTCATCCATACTCATCCTGTATATGCGAACCTGTTATGCTGCACCAATGAAGGACGTAACATTGCCGATGCTATCTTTCGCGATGCGGGGTACGGTTTTATTTGGATACCTTATATTAATCCCGGTTTTATGCTTACCATCGCAATGCAAGAAGAAATCAAACAATATGTAAAAGTGCACGATAGCTTTCCGCAAGTCATCTTCTTGGAAAATCACGGTCTCGTTGTTACTTCCGAAACGGTATCCGAATGCATAAAAATGCATAATTTGGTTAATGATACAATTCGCCGGTATTTTAAAATTGATGAACAATATCCTTCGGTCAGAATAATGCCCCAAGAGGATGGAACGTTTATAAGTAAAACGGATTATTTGAAGGATTATTTTAAACAAAAACGGATATCACAGGAGTTTTTTGATGAAAACGCCCTATATCCGGATCAATTGGTATACTTAAGCGGAAATATATCGATAAATGAAAAGACAAACAAACTGAACATTAACACAAATACAGGGGAGATAGAATACAGGACAAACGAAAAAGAAGCGTGCACAATGGAAGAGATTTTAACTGCGTTAGTGTTTATTTTGGAAAATGCTCGTAAACATAACCTTGAAGTTAAAGCTCTTAACGAAAACCAAACGGATTTTATTAGAAATTGGGAGAGCGAAAAATACAGGAAGAGTATTTTGAACAAAGATGCGTAGCATCGGTTTTTCCCTGTTATATAAAAAACCGTCTTGACAGAAGAACAGATATTGAATAGAATAATGTTAGCACTCGTTCACATAGAGTGCTAATAAGCGTTTTAATATTCCTTTTAATTTGCTATTTATTCTTAACGTTTATGCGCTAACAATAAATATATTCTTGGAAGGAGTTTTGGAACGCTTTTTCATTGTTCATATCGTAGATTAAAAATACAAAAATGAAAGGAGAAGAAGGCATATGAACGTAAAACCATTGGGAGCAAGAGTGCTTTTAAAGGAAATTGAAACGGATGAAAAAACAAAAAGCGGCATTGTACTCCCATCAAACGCAAAGGAAAAACCTTATATTGCTGAGGTGATTGAAACCGGACCAGGTGAGATTAAGGACGGAAAAGAAATTAAAATGGCTGTAAAAAAAGGGGACAAGGTTATCTACAGCAAGTATTCGGGAACTGAAGTAAAGCTGAATGATGAAAACTATCTTCTTGTCAAACAGGATGATATCCTGGCGGTAATTGAATAAGGAGGGTTGGAACTATGGCTGCGAAAACCATAATATATGATGAGAAAGCGAGAAAAGCGATTGAAGCCGGTGTTAATATACTGGCAAATACCGTAAAGGTTACCCTTGGGCCAAAAGGCCGCAATATTGTGCTTGATAAAAAATACGGTACCCCGTCGATTGTTAATGACGGCGTTACAATAGCAAAGGAAATTGAGCTTGAGGATCCGTATGAGAATATGGGAGCACAGCTTGTAAAAGAAGTTGCAAGCAAAACAAATGATGTTGCCGGTGACGGAACTACGACCGCTACACTGCTTGCTCAGGCAATTGTAAGAGAAGGGCTGAAGAATCTTGCTTCGGGTGCGAACCCAATGATAATGAAAAAAGGAATGGAAAAGGCGGTTAATAAAACAGTCGAATTAATTAAGGGCAACAGTAAAACGATTGACGGGCGTGGAGATATGGAGTTTGTAGCAACCATTTCCTCCGGTGACGAAACAATTGGTAAGCTTATTGCCGATGCAATGGAAAAGGTTACTGCTGACGGTGTTATAACAATTGAAGAAAACAAAACATCCGATACTGTAATAGAGATAGTAGAGGGTATGCAGTTCGACAGGGGCTATATATCACCGTATATGGTCACCGACAGTGAAAAAATGGAGGCTGTCTTAGAGGAGCCTTATATCCTTATAACGGATAAAAAACTCAACAATGTTCAGGAGCTTTTGCCCGCGCTTGAGTTAATAATGAAAAACGGAAATAAAATGCTTATTATTGCCGAAGATGTTGAAGGCGACGCGCTTGCAACCCTTATAGTGAATAAGCTGCGCGGAACGTTTACCTGTGTTGCTGTCAAAGCCCCGGGGTTTGGCGACAGGAGAAAGGAAATGCTCCGCGACATTGCGATTCTTACGGGCGGCCAGGTAATTTCCGACGAAGTGGGTATGGACTTAAAGGAAATAAAGATAGACTGGCTTGGAAAATCAAAATCTGTAAAGGTACAGAAAGAAAACACAATTATTGTTGACGGGGCCGGAGACAGTAAAGCTATAAAAGACAGAGTCGAATCAATAAAGAAACAGATTGAGGTAACAACATCCGAATATGACAAGGAAAAGCTGAACGAAAGACTTGCCAAACTTGCCGGAGGCGTTGCTGTCATAAAGGTTGGGGCCGCAACTGAAACAGAAATGAAAGAGAAAAAACTCAGGGTCGAAGATGCGCTTAACGCTACAAGAGCTGCCGTTGAGGAAGGGATTGTACCCGGAGGCGGCACCGCTTATATCAATGTCCTCGGCGAACTTAAAGAACTTGTCGACACACTTGAAGGCGACGAAAAAACCGGAGCGGCGATAATACAAAAGGCACTGGAGGAACCTCTGCGGCAAATTGTTATAAATGCAGGACTGGACGGTTCCGTGGTAGCCGAAAAGGTTAAAAACAGTGCTAAAGGAATCGGCTTCGATGTAATAAAAGAAGAATATGTGGATATGTTCAAAGCCGGAATTGTTGATCCTGTTAAGGTTACCAGAAGTGCGCTGCAAAACGCGGCTTCCATTTCTGCTATGATACTGACCACCGAGAGTGCCGTTGCTGAAAAACCTGAAAAAAAGAATACTCCGCCAATGCCTGATATGGATTATTAATTCAAAACCTCCGGAAAACCCCGGAGGTTTCATTATTTTATGAGGTTTCTTGAAAGGTAATATTGCGTCTGTTATAATATGGGCATGATTATTTCCCTGTTTCTGCTTTCCGCGAATGGCTTTATTAAGTGGAAAATGGGATAATATATGAATAAAACAAGAAACAAAATTTAATATACAGGAGAACAATTATTATGTCTTTAACGGTTCGTACACGTTATGCCCCAAGCCCTACAGGCTATATACACATCGGCAACCTTCGGTCTGCCCTCTATGAATACCTGATAGCCCGTGTTAACGGCGGACAATTTGTTTTGCGCATAGAAGACACTGATCAGGAGAGGATTGTCGAAGGAGCTGTTGATGTTATATACCGCACGCTGAAAATGTGCGGAATTCAGCACGATGAAGGCCCTGATATCGGCGGGCCTTATACTCCGTATGTTCAGAGCGAACGCAAGGATACCTATCTGCCGTATGCGGAAGAACTGATAGAAAAAGGTCATGCGTATTACTGCTTTTGTACTAAAGAACGACTGGATAAACTTCGCATAGAATGTGAAAATGAAGGAAGGGCATTCCGTTATGACCGGCGTTGTGTTGGTCTGTCCGAAGACGAGGTTAAATCAAGAATCCAGGCCGGAGAACCGTATGTTATACGGCAAAAAATGCCGGATGAAGGCACAACGACGTTTCATGACTCGGTTTATGGAGACATTACGGTTGATAACAAAGACCTTGAGGATCAAATCCTTATTAAGTCCGATGGTTATCCTACTTATAACTTCGCGAATGTGATCGATGATCATCTTATGAATATTACACACGTGGTCAGAGGGAGCGAGTATCTTTCCTCAACCCCGAAATATAATTTGCTGTATGAAGCGTTTGGATGGGAAATTCCAACTTATGTTCACCTGCCTCTAATTGTAAAGCCCGATGGATCGAAAATCTCCAAGCGTAAGGGTGACGCAACATTCGAGGATTTGATCAATGATGGGTATCTTGTCAAAGCAATTGTAAATTATCTTGCGCTTCTTGGCTGGTCACCGGATTCAAACAGGGAAATATATAGCCTCTCCGAACTGGAACAGATATTTTCCGTCGACCGTATCAGCAAATCGCCTTCGGTTTTTGATATGGCCAAGCTGCGCTGGTTTAACGCCGAGTATATCAGGGCGATGACGCCGGAAGCTTTTCATGAAATTGCGCTGCCCTGGATAAAAAAGGGGTTGACTGCTGATTTGCCCACACTTCCCATTGCCCGGATGATTCAGCGCCGTACCGAAGTGCTGTCGGAGATCCCTGAAAAAATTGGTTTTTTGAATGTTCTTGAGGATTATGACCTGAACATCTATATTCATAAGAAGATGAAAACAGACCTTAAGATTTCTTTAGATAGTCTTATAGCCGCTGTTCCTGTTTTGGAATCGTTAACGGATTGGTCGGAAGACAATCTGCATGAGGCTCTGATTAATCTTGTCTCAGAGCTTGGTATAAAAAACGGTCAACTGCTGTGGCCTGTAAGGACAGCCCTGTCGGGGTGGGAAGTAACGCCGGGAGGCGCTATTGAAATAGCAGCGGTGCTTGGGAAAGCCGAAACCCTTCGAAGAATTCAAATTGGTATTGACAGGCTAAAATCTTGCGAACAGGTTTAATCAAAATAAAAAACAGGCCGGAAACATTACTTTCCGGCCTGCTGGTGACCCCAAGGGGATTCGAACCCCTGTTACCGCCGTGAGAGGGCGGCGTCTTGACCGCTTGACCATGGGGCCTTGAATTATCATAAGCATCAAACGGACAAGTTCTATTTTACAGGTCTTAATTATAAAAGTCAATAATTATCATTTGCCTTGCTCTCAAAAATCTTGACAAGAAAATATAACCCTTGTATAATAAGCAAGGCACAACTTTAATATCATATGCACCATTAGCTCAGTTGGTAGAGCACCTGACTCTTAATCAGGGCGTCCAGGGTTCGAGCCCCTGATGGTGTACCAGCAAATATCAAGGGTCACAATATTTTAACCCTTGATATTTTTTATTTTCGAATTTATTCTTCATTCTCCCATTTTGTTGTGATATGATAATATCATCCACTTGGACAGGAGGTAATGCCGGTGGAAGATAAAACTTTTGAATTACTGGAAGAGATGTATGTTGAGTTTTCAGAATTCCGGAAAGAAACGCGAGAAGAACTGCAAGGGCTGAAAAATGATATTATTCGTATTGAAAACGGGCACGGTAAAAAGCTGGATGCTCTTTTCGACGGATACAAGCAGCTTACGGAAGGGCAGGAAGAAATCAAATCGCAGTTGAAAGAATTATCATCAAGGGTAGAAAAACAGGATATTCAGATTACTGTTCTTAAAGGTGATAAAAAAGCGGCAAAATAACCAAGTTTAAGGTTACGACCTTTCGATCGGGATAAGCAATCATAGAAGAGATAATTCAAGTTGAAATCAGTACAGTTAATTAAAGTTCCGGGTACGAATCCCGGATGGTGTATTATTTAACAGTCGGTTTATATTTCATAAGTAACAAACAGGTCATAAAAACATTCGCATTTTTTTATAATAATAGAACGGGTGTCTGTCTGAAGATTGTATGTGTATTGCCGAGAAACCGACTTAAAGGTATAGTAAATATTGGAGGGAATGATAAAATATGATTGAATTAATCGGTGTAAGCAAAACCTATGGAGGCACTGTTAAAGCCGTCGACAACATCGATCTGACAATCCCGGGTGGTGAAATTTTCGGTTTTCTCGGTCCAAACGGCGCCGGTAAAACCACTACAATAAAAATAATAACAGGAATTCTTAATGCTGACAGCGGTACAATAAAGGTTAACGGAACAGATATAAAAACCGATCCTGTTGAAGCAAAAAGGCAGACAGGTTTTGTGCCGGATTCACCAAATATGTTTTTAAGACTGAAAGGTATTGAATACCTTCGCTTTATGGCGGATGTGTATGACGTAAGCCCAAAAGACAGGGCGGAGGTTATCGATGATCTGGTAAATAACTTCGGCATGGAGGATGTACTAAACGATCGAATACAGAGTTACTCACACGGAATGCGGCAGAAAATAGTGTTAATTGGCTCATTGCTCCACAACCCATCTGTCTGGATCCTTGATGAGCCTATGACGGGCCTTGATCCGCGCTCCTCCTTTTTCCTTAAAGAAATGATGAGAAAACGCGCAGACAGCGGGAAAACAGTTTTTTTCTCCACTC
>JAAYBO010000162.1 GCA_012730095.1 Clostridiaceae bacterium | reverse complement strand
TGCCCTTTGAACTATTGTACAATAACGTCAACAAAGAGCTTCATTTGCAAGAGCTAATAATGAACCTTAACAAAAAAGCCCGCGTTTTCACGCAGGCTTTATCAGGTAAACAGGATAAATTACTTCATTTCACAGGTTGCGCCGACTTCTTTGAACTTAGCAATGATACTTTCCGCTTCATCCTTCGCAATTCCTTCCTTCACTGTCGAAGGAGCTTTATCGACTAATTCTTTCGCTTCCTTAAGGCCAAGAGTGGTTACTTCACGTACAACTTTGATAACCTTAATCTTTTCTGCGCCAACATCTTTAAGAATAACATCAAATTCAGTTTTCTCTTCTGCAGGAGCAGATTCCCCTGCACCTCCAGCGCCTGCAGGAGCCGCAGCAACAGCCACAGGAGCGGCGGCGGATACACCGAATTCCTCTTCAAGGGCCTTTACCAGTTCAGATAATTCAAGGACTGTTAAACCCTTAATTTCTTCAATTAAGTTTGTTACTTTTTCACTCATTTTCAAAACCTCCACTTAAAAAATTTGATTATGCTTGTGCTTGTTTTTTCTCAGCAATTGCATTTAAAGCAACCGCCAAACCACGAATATTCGCATTAAGTACAGATACAATTCCGTACAACGGGGCTGCCAGGCCGCCTAAGACCTTAGCCACCAGTTCTTCTCTGGAAGGCAATGCGGCAATGGATTTTATCGTATCAATACCGACTACCTTTCCTTCTACGACCCCAGCCTTTATATCCAGTTTGTCGTATTCCTTGGCATATTTTGATATAATCTTGGACGGGGCAACCGGATCCTGCATACTAATAGCAATGGATGTCGGACCCTTTAAAAATTCGTCCAGCTGATCATACCCGTTTTCTTTCGCTGCATACCTGGCAATGGAATTTTTTATGACCATATACTCAATTCCTGCTTCACGCATAGCCCTTCTCATCTGAGTATCCTGTTCAACGGTCAAACCCCTGTAATCTGCCAATACAAAAGATTTTGCCTCTTTTAGCTTTTCAGACAACTTTTCTACTTTTGCTTTTTTCAGTTTTAGGGATTTTTCACTTGGCATTTGCGGCACCTCCTTACTGAACTTTTACCTGATTACCATATTGTGTGTTTTAACATTGCTGTTTTACAGCAATAAAAAACCTCTGTATTCTTTTTTGCCATAGACATACAGAGGATTTAACTACCTGTTGGGTAAACCCTTTTTTGCCTCGGCAGGATGATATACGTTACACCTGTCGGTTCCTGCTGTCTATGGCCATAAATATTAAACTGTCATCTTGTTCCGCATATCTTTATGCTTCGTTATTTTACTACATATAAAATTATTTGTAAACAATATTTTTTAAAAGCAGGCTTTTTAATCAAATACCTTCTGCTGGTTAATCTTTATACCGGGACCCATAGTCGAAGCTACAACAACACTTCTAAGGTATTGTCCCTTTGCGGCGGCAGGTTTTGCCTTAACTACAGCATCAAGCAGGGTACGGAAATTATCCATCAATTTTTCGGTTCCGAATGAAACCTTCCCTATCGGGCAATGGATTATATTCGTTTTGTCAAGGCGATATTCTATTTTACCCGCCTTTATATCCGCTATTGCTTTTGCAACATCCATTGTAACGGTTCCGGCCTTCGGATTCGGCATTAACCCTTTCGGGCCCAGAACTCGTCCGAGGCGCCCGACAACGCCCATCATATCGGGAGTTGCAACAACAACATCAAAATCAAACCAGTTTTCCTTCTGAATTCTGGTAACCAATTCTTCCGCGCCCACATAATCCGCACCGGCGTTTTCTGCCTCGGTTGCTTTTTCACCTTTTGCAAAAACAAGCACACGCACAGTTTTTCCTGTTCCATGGGGCAATACAACTGCGCCTCTTACCTGCTGATCCGCATGTCTCGAGTCGACCCCAAGCTTTATATGAACCTCGACGGTTTCATCAAATTTAGCTCTTGCCGTTTTCTGTACGATATCCATAGCCTCAGCCGGTTCATAAAGCTTCATTCTGTCAACAAGCTTCATGCTTTCAAGGTATTTCTTACCTCTTTTCATATCCAATCACTCCTTTGTGGTACTAATTTCGGGATTTCTCCCTCCCACGCTGTAAAAACTGGAAACTTCAGTTTTCAACAACAACTCCCATGCTCCTTGCCGTTCCCGCGATCATTTTCATCGCTGCTTCAAGGCTTCCCGCGTTTAAATCCTGCATCTTCATCTCCGCAATTTTCTTTAAATCCTCTTGGGAAATGCGAGCAACCTTTTCGCGGTTCGGAACACCGGAACCACTTTCAATCTTGCAGGCCTTCTTTATTAGCACGGCCGCGGGCGGAGTCTTTGTAATAAATGTAAATGACCTGTCCGCATAGACCGTGATCACAACCGGAATGATCAGCCCGGCATCCTTTGCCGTTCTTTCATTGAATTCCTTACAGAAACTCATAATGTTTACGCTGTGCTGCCCTAAAGCTGGTCCAACCGGTGGAGCAGGCGTAGCCTTACCTGCCGGTATTTGGAGTTTAATCAACCCCACAACTTTCTTTGCCATAATAGTCCACCTCCCAGAAAAAAGTCTGCCTAAAAGCAGATTTTATTTTAAATTTCCGTTTTTGTCAACAGCGGAAATTAAAACCATATTTTATCGAAACAAATCCCCTGTTATAGCTTCTGAATCTGAGTAAACTCAAGCTCTACCGGGGTTTCTCTTCCAAACATCGAAACCGAAACCCTGACTTTTTTTCTGTCCATGCTTATTTCTTCGACAGTTCCAATAAAACTCTCCAACGGGCCCTCAATAACTCTTACACTGTCGCCTATCTCATAATCGACAACCGTTTCAAATTGCTCAACACCCATCGCCCTTATCTCATCGTCCGACAGCGGCACAGGTTTTGAACCAGGCCCGACAAAACCTGTAACTCCCCTGGTATTTCTTACTACATACCAGGATTCATCATTAATCAGCATTTTAACAAGTACATATCCGGGAAAAACCTTCTTTAACGTCGCTTTCTTTTTCCCATCCTTGATCTCAATTTGTTCTTCCATCGGAACAACAATATCAATAATATAATCCTGCAAATGAGGATTGTTTTCCACTATTTTTTCCAGGTTGGCTTTTACTTTATTCTCATACCCAGAGTAAGTATGAACAACATACCATTTTGCTTCTTCAGCCATTATGTTTCGGAGGCATGCTCCTGTTCCCTCCCTTGCTAAAACGCTGCAGCGGTCCAAATCCTGATATGCTGCTAAACCATATAAACCAAGACAGAAACCGCATCAACTACGATATACTGTACAACAGTAGTTACACAAATACGAGCGTATACACCTGGCCAAGGATGAAGTCCAAAATCCAGATAATGCCTCCTAAAATAAGGCATGTTATTAAAACTATAATGGTGTTATTAATAACCTGGTTTTTTGAAGGCCAAATTACTTTCTTTAATTCGGACCGTACTTCTTTTGTAAACCTTGCAAGTCTTTGAAAAATATTGGGTTTTTTGCTTTGTTCGGCCATTTAAAACATCTCCAAATCAAATATGTGTTTTTTGCATCATTCTTAAATGGAAACATCTCCCAGTTACAGTTTAACTTATTTGGTTTCCTTATGCAACGTATGTTTCCGGCAAAATCTACAGTACTTATTCATTTCTAATCTGTCCGGATTGTTTTTCTTGTTTTTCATTCCATCATAGTTTCTTTGCTTGCACTCCGTACAAGCCAATGTAATTTTAACTCTCATTGCGTAACACCCCTTATATGCGTTAGAACTGCTGTCATCCGCAATTTTTCCATATT
>JAAYBO010000161.1 GCA_012730095.1 Clostridiaceae bacterium | reverse complement strand
CCGAAAAGATATGTGACAAAGTCGCGATTATAAATAAGGGTAAAATTCTTTTCAGCGGAACGCTTGATGAAATGCGAAACAGTTCTATGAAGGATGAATCACTTGAAAAATTATTCCTGGAGTTGACCGAAAATGAAGAATAAGACGCTGCTATTAACAAGAAACCTTCTGAAAAATGGTGAAGGTTTCGGCATAAAGGGAATGAAAAATAAAGTATCCAAGGTTTTGTTTTCATTAATGCTGATAATAATTCTTCCGGGCCTTGTGGCTATGTTTTCATTGTTTGTTAACGGTGCTTATAGTCTATTGACTGTTATTGGGCAGGAAGGTGTAATAATAAGCTGGGGAATTGCCGTAACGTCAGTAGTAATATTCATCTTCGGAATATTTTATATAGCCGCAAGTTTTTATTTTTCAAAAGATGTAGAAGTCTTGCTGTATCTGCCGCTGAAGCCAAGGCAGATTGTAGGCGCTAAATTTCTTGCGGCAGCAGTATTTGAATACGTGATTACCGCGGCGGTTTTCCTGCCTGTAGTTATTGTCTACGGTATTAGAAGCGCTTCCGGTATTTTATTTTATCTATACAGCTGTGCTGTTTTTGTGTTTATACCTGTCGTACCGCTGTGCCTTTCCGCGGTGTTGGTTATGGTTCTTATGAGATTTACAAATGCATCCAAACACAAGGATACCTTTAGTATTATTGCTGGTACTCTTGCTCTTGTATTGGGTTTGGGTATAAACCTTACCGCACAAAAGTTCATTATTAATTTAAATCCACAGGAACTTGAAGCCCTGATTATGAAAGGCGAAAACTCCCTTACGATAATAACATCCGGTATATTTCCCACGGCAAGGTGGGCAGTTTCCGCATTATTGGATACAGCAACTGCTGCCGGGTTTTTGAACCTGTTGCTATATGCCGCCGTATCGGCTGCGGTTTATATTTTCCTTCTGTTTTTGGGTGAAATGGTGTATTTAAAAGGTGTTGTCGGGCTGTCGGAAACCGTTTCAAAAAGAAATAAACTAAACAAATCCGAAGTAAAGGATAAATTTCTTAAAAAACACTCCGCGCTCAGGACATACACGATGATAGAACTGAAACTTTTATTCAGAACTCCGATTTACTTTTTAAACTGTGTAATAGTAAATTTTTTATGGCCGGTATTCTTTTTTATATTTACGGTGCTTGAAAGGGACGAAATAGATATATTAAGTATAGCCGTGCGGTTAACAAAAGATCCCGATTATGAAGGTGCGATTTTTCTGTTCGGAATAGCTATATTTGCGGCAATTTCAGGTTTTAACGGTACTGTTGCCACATCAATATCAAGAGAAGGGCAGGAATTATTTATAAAGAAATATATACCCGTAAGCTATAGAACCCAAATACATGCAAAAGTGCTGTCAGGGTCTATCCTGAGTATTGCCGGAGCGGTGCTTATGCTTGTTGTTGCGATAGCCGTGCTTGAAATTCCGCTGTATATCGGCCTTCTTATTTTTGCAATTGGGCTGTTAGGAACGCTTTTAATCTCATTCATTGAAATTCTTCTTGATTTATATAACCCGAAGCTTGACTGGGATTCAGAGCAAAAGGCGGTTAAACAGAACCTGAACGTGGTTTACAGCATGATAATCTCAAGTATAATCGCAGGGCTTACAATCTATGCCGCATTGCAGTTTTCACCGGGGCTCATTGCTGCGGTTTTTTCGGCGGTTTTTGTATACGGATTGCTGAATGTTCTGACATATTACCTGATTCTGAAAAAGGGTGTTGAAAGGTTCGGCCAGCTTGAAGGTTAGCCGAATACGGCAAATACCTATTGCAAAACACAGTAAACCTGTGTATAATAAAACTTGCCGTTATCCTGATAATAATAATAACAGGAACGAATATAATTTTATATTATATGGGGGTATAGCTCAGCTGGGAGAGCGCTTGAATGGCATTCAAGAGGCCAGCGGTTCGATCCCGCTTATCTCCACCAAAACACAAAGACGCAAAACCCGCTTGCCAGTAGGTAAAGCGGGTTTTCGTTGGCCTTTTTAAATATTTCAGATGTGATATATAGTTATTAACAGGTTTATTGAGATTTTTAGCGTAAGTAACACACAAGTAACAAATTTGTGATAAAAAAAGACGATTTAAATGGTATTTCCTAATCTCAGGTTATAATACGATGCTGCGTTTTTATCTTATGGCATTATGACAAAACATAGCGAAAAATATCGAAAAACCATTGTAAAAGGCAAACACTTGAGTTAATATACTATTAGCTGATATAATTTGGACAGTATGGGTCCAAAGTTTCTACCAAGCAACCGTAAATTGCTTGACTATTAGTGGGAGGATTTTTTTATGGAGAAGTTTTTTAAGCTGAAAGAACACGGAACGAAGTTTTCTACAGAAGTCGTAGCTGGCCTTACAACCTTCTTCACTATGGCCTACATTATCGTTGTAAACCCCAGCATACTCAGTCAGTCCGGTATGGAGTGGGGCGCGGTGTTCCTCGCGACCATCATCTCCGCCATTATTGGTACCTTGGTTATGGGCCTTGTAGCAAATGTTCCTTATGCCCAGGCACCTGGTATGGGGCTAAACGCATTTTTTGTCTACACCGTATGCTTTGGACTTGGCTTTTCCTGGCAGCAGGCTCTATCCATGGTTTTCATTTGCGGTCTTGTTAACATTCTAATTACTGTTACAAAGATTCGTAAGTTTATCATTAAAGCAATTCCCCAAGGCCTGCAGAACGCCATCGGTGGTGGTATCGGTATCTTTATTGCTTATATAGGTCTTCTTAACGTCGGATTTGTTAACTTTGACGCCGGCGTTCCTGGAATGTCCGCTATTAATACACCAACACTTTGGCTGTTCCTTATTGGTCTTGTAATCACAGTTGTTTTGTTGGTTCTGAAGGTAAAAGGCGCTATCCTTATTGGTATTATCGTTTCAACAATAATCGGTATTCCTATGGGTCTTACCTCTACTGCAGACACTATTTCTTTTGCTGACGCCTGCAAGGTTCTGCCCACAACCTTGGGAGTTATCTTCACAGGTGAGGGAATTCCTTCACTGTTTAATGACCTGAGTAAACTTCCGCTTATTCTTGTTACTATCTTCTCATTTACACTGACTGACACGTTTGATACAATTGGTACCTTCATCGGAACCGGTCGTCGCAGCGGTATTTTCAGTGCGGAAGATGAGAAGGCTATGGAATCCAGCGCCGGCTTTAAGTCCAAGATGGATAAGGCTCTCTTTGCAGACGCTATTGCAACCTCCATCGGTTCCATCTTTGGTACTTCCAACACCACAACGTACGTTGAGAGCGCAGCCGGTATCGGCGCGGGCGGACGCACCGGTCTCACCAGCGTAGTTGTTTCAATCTGCTTCGCGATTTCCGCATTCCTGGCTACCTTTGTAAGTGCAATTCCTTCCGCAGCAACAGCTCCTGCACTTGTTCTTGTCGGTGTCATGATGCTGGCTGCATTTAAGGAAATCGACTGGACCGATCTGGACGACGCAATTCCCGCTTTCTTTGCCGGTGTCTTTATGGCCCTGTCCTACAGCATTACCACCGGTATCGCAACCGGCTTTATCTTCTACGGAATTGTAAAGCTCTTCAAGAAGGAAGCCAAGGATGTTCATCCCATTCTCTGGGGTTCAGCTGTGCTGTTCATCCTGAACTACGTTTTGCTTGCAATTATCGGTTAATAATATATTGTTTCCGTAAACATACATTCAAGAGGCAAGCGGTTTGTTTCCGCTTATCTCCTCGAAAAAAAGAGCCAGGCGAACATAAACTTTGTTCATCTGGCTCTTATTTGTATAAGACATCTTTATCTTTTAATTGGAATATATTATAATAATAAATATTGGCAAAACATGGTATAATTCAGTCGTACATTAGCAAAAAGCTATTTGGGAGCTTGATATAAACCCATTTTAAAGTGTGGTACACGGAGGTTTATCATGTGGTTTTATATAATAATGGGTGCATTTTTTATCTTTGTGGGATTGACTGTTCATGTGTTTAAATGGTATTTCCTAATCTCGGGTTATAACACGATGCCGAAAGAGAAAAAAGCTAATGTCAACGTAAAAGGCCTCGGCCGTCTGATAGGGATATATTCCTATATAAATGGCGGTGTTTTAATCGCAATGGGTGTGTTGAATGCTTTGGGTATTAAACAAGTTCTAACGCCGGCTATTGTATTTATTGGTATTTCGACAGTTTATCTGTTGATTAAGGCTCAAAAGTATGATGGGAATATTTACGATGAAAATGGAAAGCTGCGAAAGGGAGCATGGAAGCAATTTATTTTGCCCGTTGGTATTGTCGTTGCCACAATAGTCTTTGTTGTTGTGCTGATGTTTTTTTCTTCTCAGCAGACCAACGTGACTTTTACTGATGATGGAATACAAATCCACGGTATGTATGGCGATATTTATGCCTGGGATTCCATTAAGGCCGTAAAATTGATGGAGGAATTGCCTGCTATTGAGTGAAGAACTAACGGCTCGGCATTAGGACCAAACTTAAAGGGGTATTTCAAAACTAAGAAATTAGGTTCGGTGAAGTTATTTGTTAACACCGAAAAGCCCCCTTTCATTTACCTTGAAACAGATGACGGGATTACTATCTTAAACTTGAGTGGTGAGGATGAAACAAAGGAAACATACGAAAAAATACTTGGAAAAATAAAAAAATCGTAGGTTATCGGAAATAGTTATAGATTTATTTAAAAATAATTGCAGTAAATGAACATACAAACCTTGTTCTTCCGGTAATAATTATTTGCCTTGTATTCTTAACTTTTTCGCTGTATAATGTCCCTAATAAATGGTTAGATTGGCATTTGACTTTATTGATTGGAATATAAGTATAGAAGAGATTTACCATTTATAAATGATTTCGACGTTACCAATAGAGAGTGAACACTTTGCATCTGCGGTGATGAAGCGTAAAGTGTGACGTATTACATACGTGGAGCAAAAAATGAGAAAAAATATTCTTACTTCTTTTTTTGCACTGTTTCGTTCAAAAGACAACATCAATATTCGCAATGTGCGCCTCGATCATCTTCAGTATATGTTAATATTTCCCTTAGCGCCTGTTTTTGCGAATATGCAGGACGCTTTATTCAGCAATTCGGTTCGGCTTTTCGGGTTGGACGCAATGACGCTCATGGGAAGTGCTTATTGTATTGGTGCGGGGGCGTTGTTTGCGTTTTCGGATGTTAAAAATATGGCAAAGGTTTCCCGTATATCCGCGATCGTTATGACGGCTGCCTATATCCCATGGATAGTGATGGGTGAAAGCCTGCTCAGACTGGTGCTTGCGATAGTATTCATGTTCTTTTTGGGCGGCTGTGCGGCATGCTCGGCATTTGCCTACACCTTTGCGCTGAATAATACCGAAAGGTTGCTCGGTGCGGCAATGATTTCCACTTTTTTTGCGCTGAATCAGATCGATTCCGGCCTGTCCCTTCTGTCCGGATTTTTCGATAAGCTCTATTTGACGGCGCTTGTGGCGGGTAGCTGCGTCTGCCTTTTCCTATATAAAACGAGTGATTTTTCAGCAGCCGAAAACAAACCGAAAGCGGTACTTAATCCCGCCCTTAAGCTAACGCTTTATTTCTTTGTCGCTCACTACTTTGTTGAGATATTTTATACGTATCTGCCCGGGGCATCGGAGCCCGATGCCATGATCGCGAACGGAGCAGTCGGCATATTGGCGGTATGCCTTGCGGTTG
>JAAYBO010000018.1 GCA_012730095.1 Clostridiaceae bacterium | reverse complement strand
ACCTCCTGCTTGCCACAGGCGAAGGCCTTGACATGATAAACACGGCATCCGACTGGCTTGATATGTGGCCTAATGCACAAAAAGGAGCATTTATGACACTTAATGATCTGCTTCCTAAATACGCTCCGATAACATGGAATGATGTACCCGAGTCAAGCTGGGCTGAAGTAACTTACAAGGGCGATATAATAGCAATACCGGAAGATATGTATTCACAGTGGATTAACCATGGATTTATGTACAGAGGAGACTGGGCAAGAGAATTCGGCATTACCGAACCGATTGATTCCTGGGAAGAATTCGGGCAGTATTTGCAGGGCATTAAAGACAACAAATCGAAGGACGGCGTTATACCCTTTGATATATCCGGCTCATCGAATATAAAAGCCCTGTTCGATCACTGGCCGGTTTCCAAATCGAAGCTGATTTGTATTGACCCCGTACCGGGCGGGCTGGCATACGGCAAGTCCGACGACGAGTGGTGGGAAGTGCGCTCACGTTTCTTCCCGCTGGATGACGGGACCGACCTGCTGCTGGATTTTGCGAAGGAAATGAAAAAGTGGGGAGACGCGGGCTACTGGAGAGAAGACGTTCTTAACAATACCGCAGACACCTGGGTGCAGTTTAAAGCGGGGCTTACAGGAACACGCCAGCACCATACGCAGACTTATGTTTATGCCTATGATGAACTTGAAAGAGAAATCCCGGGCGCGGATCTTCAGTTCTTCCCATACTGCGAAGAAAGCAAAAACCTGACAAAGATGTCGATAACGCACGGTGCTACGGCAATAGGCGCAAACTGCAAAAACCCTGAAAGAACACTTATGGTATATGATCTTATCCGCAATGACGAAACAATGTACAAATTGTTCAACTGGGGTCTTGAAGGTGTACAGTATGAAATTAAAGACGGCAAGAGAGTGAAACCTGAAGGCTTTATAACCGACAGTCACAGCTTTTCGTCGAACTTCTGGGGCGGACGTATGGATAAGTTTGAACTGAAGTATCCCAGTGCTGACATGGTCAGCAATTGGAGAGAAATTTACGACAATTTTGAAAGCTATGCAAGACCGTACAGGTATGGACGTTTTGTATTCGATAAATCTCCTGTTGATCCAGAAATTACTGCCTGCACGGAAGTTTTAAACAGGCTGCTCCCGGCAATCTGCGTCGGAAAAGCGGGCGATCCTGAAGCTGCTGTGGCCGAGCTTAGAGATCAGCTGAAAATGGCGGGGAACGATAAGATACTGGCTGAAGTGCAAAGGCAAATGAATGAGTTTAAAGCATCTATTCAATAAATTAATGACAGTAAATAAAATTAAAGACAGGCTGTCGGTCTGGCAGCCTGTCACTACAGAAAGATAAGGGATTAAATATGGATTGTAACAGCATAAGAGAGAACTATATTCTAAATACAGGCTGGAAGTTTAAGCTTGGTGAAGAACCGAAGGCATGGTACAAAGGGTTTGACGACAGCTCCTGGCGTGATGTTAATATTCCCCATGACTGGGCCGTCGAGCATCCTTTTGATATCAACTGTTCCAGCGGAACAGGATATCTCCCGGGAGGAAAGGGATATTACCGAAAAGCTTTCTTTTTACCGAAAAAATTAAAGGGTAAACAGGTTTTCATAACTTTTGATGGAGTTTATAAAAACAGTATGGTTTGGTGCAACAGTTATTATCTGGGCAAAAGACCAAACGGGTATACTCAGTTTTGTTATGATATTACCGATTTTGTCTGTTTCGGAGACGATCCGAATGTAATTGTCGTAAAAGTTCAGCACGAAGACATTGCGGATTCCCGGTGGTATACCGGTTCGGGAATTTACCGGAAGGTAACTGTAACGGTAAAGGACAAAATTGCTATAGAAAACAATAGTGTGTTTATTTATACAGCTAAAGCAGAAAAAGAACAGGCGGAGATTCTGGTGCAAATGTCGGTTTCAAACGCTCAAGAAGCGGATGCTGAAATTTCTGCCAGACATATCCTTTATGATAGAAACCGTCCCGTGGCTTCATCGCAAAACCATCATTGCGTTGGCGCGGGAGGCAGGGTAAATGATTATCAGGTATTAACCGTGAATAATCCGATTCTGTGGTCTCCGGATAACCCCTGCCTGTATACGTGCGTTACCGAAATAGAACGTGACGGAAAGATTATTGACAGAGAAAAAACCGTAATTGGTATTCGCACGTTTTCATTTGATCCGGACAATGGCTTTTTTCTAAACGGAAAATCGATGAAAATTAAAGGGGTATGTGTACACCATGACGCGGGCTGTTTGGGCGCTGCGGTAAGGAAAAAAGTATGGGAAAGAAGGCTTAAGGCATTGAAAGAAATGGGATGCAATGCAATAAGAATGAGCCATAATCCGCACATGCCCGAACTGTATGATTTATGTGACTCAATGGGTTTTCTTGTAATTGATGAAGCCTTTGATGAATGGGAGGGTGTAAAAAACAAATGGGTCAAAGGCCATAATGTTTATCCTCCGGCACATTACGGATATTATGAGGACTTCCCGAAGTGGCATGAAGAAGATCTTTCCGCAATGATACTTCGCGACAGGAATCATCCTTCGGTTATATTATGGAGTATCGGAAATGAAGTGGATTACCCGAATGATCCATATTGCAGCCCGTTATTTAAAGAAGCGATGGGTAATAACGACAGAAATAAGCCGCTGGCTGAACGGCTTTCTGATCCGAATAAGCCGGATGCGAAAAGGCTTGTTACCGTTGCGAAAAAACTTGTTTCCATTGTAAAAAAACATGATAATACAAGGCCGGTAACAGCCGCACTGGCATTCCCGGATTTATCAAACGCGATAGGTCTATCCGATTGTCTCGATGTTGTTGGGTATAATTACATGGAGCATCTTTATGAAGAAGATCATAAGAGATACCCGAATAAAATAATACTCGGTACAGAAAATATACATGGGATTGAGCAGTGGCTTGAGGTTGCCGAAAATGATTTTATTTCCGGTCAGTTTTTATGGACAGGTGTGGACTTTCTCGGGGAAACACAAGGCTGGCCCTGCCACGGTTCAAAGTCGGGTCTGCTGGATGTGGCCGGTTTTAAAAAACCCTCGTATTATTTCAGGCAAAGCCTATGGTCAGAAAAGCCAATGGTAAAATTGTTTACTTCCGATATGATAGAAGAAGCCGGCGGCGATTTCGACAGGAGCCATGATCTTATTTCCGCGTGGGATTATAAAAACGGACAGGATATACTTGTGGTATGCTACACAAACTGCGAACAGACGGAATTATTTATAAACAACCGTTCGGCTGGTATAAAGAGGCTTGGCGATTGCGGCAAGGGATATCTTACGTGGATAGTCCCGTTTGAAAAGGGAGAATTGAAAGCGGTATCGATAGATAAAAACGGTTTGACGCATGAATGCGTAATATTAACGACAGGGAAAGCCGCGAAAATAAAATTGACATGTGCGGATACATTAATCAGTGCCGATGGCAGTGATATGACACATATTATAGCCGAGATCGTCGATTCGGACGGCAACCGTGTTAGTCATGCACGGAACAGGATAAGAGTGACCGTTGAAGGCGAAGGGTATCTTATGGGACTTGAAAACGGAGACCTGAGAGATCTGACTCCATATTCCGAAAATTACCGCAACGCATATAAAGGAAGGCTGCTGATTTATGTGTCTTCGGGATGCAAAAGCGACCTGATTAAGGTAACTGCCGAATCCGACGGGCTTATAAGCGGCGAGGCGGTTATCGAATGCAAATAACATTATGCTTAATAAACGAACGGTTCCTGGTATCTTTTAGCAAATAAAGAACATTCTTTGATATTTCCGTCGTATGCATATTGTATTTTCCAGGACGACATAATTTGTGTTTTCTGATATAATAAAAAACATCTTTTGATCTGGTCAAACGGGGGGAGAAGACAATATGAAAGCTCTTTTTATCGGCGGGACAGGAACTATAAGCACGGCGGTATCAAAGCGTGCCGTTGAAAAAGGTTGAGATTTGTACCTGCTTAACAGGGGTACAAAAGCCGCGCCTGAAGGAGCAAACGTCATTAAATCGGATATCAATGACACCGGCTCGGTATTGGAAAAAATCCGCGGAATAGATTTTGATGTCGTGGCGGATTTTATTGCGTACGAGCCTTCTCATGTTTAGAGGGATATTAATCTTTTCAGCGGAAGGACAGGGCAGTATATCTTTATAAGCTCGGCATCATATGCTTGCTTTTTTCCATGCCGATGGGGAAAACAGAACCAGTACGGGCAGAATCTCAAGCCTTCCGGCTATCATACAAAACGAAAGGACAATTTTACTCAGGTTGGAAAAACCGGAATAGCTGCCCGTTGGCCCAACAATCCCTAAACCCGGGCCGATATTACCGATAGAAGCAATTACTGCCGTAACCGATGAAACAAGGTCTTTCCCGTCCAGACATACGACAAGGGAGGATATGACAAATATTATTATATAAATAAAGAAAAACGCCATTGTGCCCCAAAGTGTTGTTTCATCAACTGCTTTTCCCGCGAGCTTCACCGTATGGACGGCTCTTGGATGTATTATTTTAGCCAGTTCGCGTTTTATTATTTTCAGCAGCAGCAGATATCGGATACATTTCATCGATCCACCGGTCGAGCCTGCGCTTGGGCCTATGAACATCAGCATTATTAGGATGAATTTACTTAAAACGGGCCAAAGGTTAAAATCAGCAGTTGCATAACCGGTTGTTGAAATAACGGAATTCACCTGGAAGGCGGAATATCTTAAACCTTCTCCAATTGAATAAAATCCGTTTAAAACAAGGTTTAACGTTATAACGATAATTGAAATAAATACCAACCCGATATAGAAACGGAATTCTTCGTTCTTAAAAAAGCTCTTGAAATTGCCTTTTAGCGAATGATAATACAGAGAGAAATTTATTCCGAACAGGAACATAAAAACCGTTATTATAGCATCAATAAAAACACTTCCGTATGCGCCTATACTTAGGTTTTTACCTGAGAATCCCCCGGTACCGGCGGTTGCGAAAGCGTGAATTAACGCGTCATAAAGAGGCATACCCGCTATCAGCAGGAAAATAGCCAGAAGTGTTGTTAAAACGATATATATTGAATATAAAATTTTAGCCGTCTGCCCTATTTTCGGAACAAGCTTTT
>JAAYBO010000160.1 GCA_012730095.1 Clostridiaceae bacterium | reverse complement strand
TGGTTGGACCTATTCTTCTAAGCTATATTGCAGGTATTCTTATTGGAAATCTGGGTCTTGAACTTAATGAGGGCATTTCAATGCAAATATCTGAAATAGCGGTACCTGTAGCTATTCCATTCATTTTGTATTCAGTCGATATCAAAAAATGGCTGAAGATGACAAACAAGACTATAAAGTCTTTTATGCTGGTTATAACAAGCGCGATAATAAGCTCTGTAGCGGCAGCGCTGCTATTGGGAGGTACAGTGCCGGAAGCTGCTAAAATTTCTGGAATGCTTGCAGGCTGCTATACCGGCGGTACACCAAATTTAGTTTCGGTAGGTTTAGCTGCCAAGATAAATAATGATACGCTTGTTCTTGTAAATGGCGCCGATATAGTTGTCGGAGGGCTGTATTTTCTGTTTATTATTGGAGTGGCGCCTGCTTTGACGAAAAAAATCCTTCCGCAGTATATAAAAGAGCAGGAAAGCACGCAATCAGCGGTTGCGGCAGAAAGGAAAAAAAACGTTTGGGATATTGTTATTGCTTTTTCAGTAATGATCCTGATTGTAGGTGTTTCGGCTTTAATCCCGATTTTGTTATTCGGTGAAATCCAAATTGCGATATTCTTTTTAATATTAACGGCGTTAAGCATAGGCGCTTCGATGTTCGCAAGGATAAGGGAAATACCGGATACATACAGTATCGGTCTGTATTTTATAATGGTATTTTCGGTCGCTATGGGAAGCATGGTAAATTTCAGTACAATCTTCACAAAATCATCGGTTAATATTTTAATATATACATTTGTTGTTTGCTTTCTTGCAGTATTTATTCATTTGCTTTTTGCGTGGTTGTTCCGAATCGATTCGCATACGTATATTATAACCTCAGTTGCCGGTATATTTGGTCCGGCATTTGTGCCGTCTGTTGCCGAAGCAATACGCAATCGTGATGTTGTCCTTGCAGGGATAACATCGGGATTGGTAGGTTATGCCGTGGGGAACTATATAGGCCTGTTAGTGGTATGGATATTAAATCTGCTAATGTAATTGCCTGATCGCGAAATTTGTAATACTATGTATAATGGTGGTTGAAGTGAAAAGAGGAAATATCCTGAATCTGTTTTTTTTGGTTCTTGGATTTATAGGGATTGCTGATACTATTATTGTTCGTGCATTTGTCCAGGGCATGGATTTGGGAGTGCTTTTGCCTTCGGTAATAGGTGTCGTATTTATAATCCTTTATCTAAGACCTTTATGGGATAAATATTACATGAAGTTAAACAATGTGATTAAGCGTATTATATACTGGGGATTTCTCGTGTTCCTGACTATTTTTATAATTGTTGAAGGCTGTATAATACTTGGTGGTATTTATAAACCGCGTCCTGAAAAACAGCCGGAATATGTGGTTGTTTTGGGAGCGGGAGTCCTTGAAAACGGTATGCCTACTCTTTCCCTGGCAAAACGTTTGGACCGCTGCATTGATTATGCCGCCGAGTATCCGGATACAATGATTGTTGTATCCGGAGGGCAGGGGAAAACAGAACCTATGCCCGAAGCCGAGGCTATGGCACGATATCTTGTTGACAGGGGAGTTGAGCCGGGCAGAATCATACTTGAGGACAGAGCGACAAGCACAATGGAAAATTTTAAATACACAAGAGAGATAATTGGAGATGTAGACGAGATTTCTTTTATAACCAATGATTTTCATGTTTTTCGCTCTGGTATATTGGCAAAAAGAAACGGCTTTAAAGCGTACGGTTATGGAACACCAACACCCGGAATTGTTTTGGTTAACAGCTATCTAAGGGAGTTTTTCGCATTAATAAAATCTCTGCTGCTGGATTATTGATGTATTTTCTACTGTTTTTTTCTATCCTTGACAAGAGTGTCTAAAATCTCGGAGTACAGTTCTTGAGGGAATGCGGTCCAGTTTTTACAAATGTTTCTAACATCTTCCTTAGAGCCTGCGGCTATTTTTATTTCAATTAACGGAAATGTATCCTCGCCTATTTTTAGAAGAGCTGTATATCCATTGTCTTCATCAAGAGTATAATCTGCTGTAATCATCATTTCATTGCGTATATTTTTACGCATTGATTTTATTATCTCACTAACCCTCTTTTTTAAGCCAGCAGGAAGTATATGCTCGAACATATTTAAAACAGACATTCCTTTTTCCGTAATGCTGTATATTTTACTGCCGTTATCATTATGGATATGTATAAGGCCTTCTTCAACCAGTTCTCCAAAGTACTGCCTGAGGAAAAAGTAATTCATAAACCTGTTTTCAAGCATTATTTTATTGAACCGAATATCATCGATGGGCATGTTGAGGCTACGTATAAAAAAGAGTATAAAAACCTTGCTTTCGGCTATTTCTAAATAAATGTCATCCTTTTGCATAAATCCTCCATGCTGTTTTATTGAAATAATTATAACATAATGTTAATGTAATTCGAAGTAAAAAGCTTTTGACAATAATTTGTAATAAATGCGTAAAATTTGCGTTTAATACTTAATATATGCAATAATGAAACCGATATAATTTTTATGCGAAGGAAAAACGAAAAGTACAAAAGAGGATAAAAATGAAAATACTTTCGTGGAATGTTAATCAAGGCAAGGATTACCGAAATTTGATTGACATGATCAATATTTTGAATGACTATCGTTCCGATGTTATTTTTTTGCATGAGTTTATTAATAACCGACATGGTCAAATTATTCGAAATACAATGGATGAATTGGGCTGGAAATACCATTATTTCACCGGAATTGGCTCGATGAGCGGAATATTAATATTATCCAGGAAAAATTTTTCTCCAAGCAGGTGTAATTATAAAAAACCCTCAAAAAGTTATGGTTGGCTTGACATACTTTTTGATGACTGCAGAATAAGTATTCTTGCGGTGAATATACCGCATGATGACCGTTTTATGAATAAAGATGAGTACTGGGAACGGCTGTTGGAGTACTCAAGGATAAAAACGGTAGACGATTGTTTGATAATAAGTACAATGCATTCGGATAATGAAATGCCTGAATATCTTCAATCTATAAATGAAATAACCAGAACCGGGTGGGTTGATTTAATCGAGGAACATCAGTGGAAAACCCATAAAGAGAAGGGGGACGGAAGCATACCGGAAAGGTTTGATTACGCTTTTGCGTCTAAAATGGCATATAATTCCGTAACAACGGCATATTTATCAAAATACGAAAGAGAAAAAGGATTCACAAGACCGGCAATGGTTCTTGAAGTACTGTAATTTTTTTGAATTTGAAAAGGAGAATGCATATGTTAGAGATGCTGTATAAGCGGCGAAGTATCAGAGAATTTAAAAATATCCCTCTGGAAAGAGAACGGATAGAAAAAATAACAAAAGCTGCTTTACTTGCACCGTCATCTCGAGGGATCCGGCCATGGGAGTTTATTATTGTAGAATCAAAACAGACGTTAAAATTACTTTCAGAAGCAAAAGCAAGTGGTTCGGGTTTTCTTGCAGATGCACCTTTTGCGATAGTTGTTATCGCCGATGAGGAGAAAAGTGATGTATGGATAGAAGATACCGCGATTAGCTCAATTATTATTCAACTTGAAGCAGAGAAATTGGGGCTTGGATCATGCTGGGTTCAAATAAGAAACAGAAAGACAGCTAAAAGTGGATCTTCCGAAACATATGTAAAAAAAGCTTTAGATATTCCCTTTCATTACAGAGTGGAATGTATTATAGCGATAGGTTATCCGGCGGAACGGAAGAAGCCTTACAGCCAGGATGATCTCTTAATGGGAAAAGTACATTATGAAAAATACTGATATCTGCATAAGCCGGTAAGCCGTTAGGTAAGCTCCGGCCATTTCTTAAAACGTCGGAATAAATTATTCCGTAGTTTCGGTATGCTGTTTTCAAATTATTTGTCAAAAATATGTAATGATTTTGTAAATGGATGAATATTGCCGCTGTATGAAAAAAATGTTATAGTGGGTTTGAACTGAACAGCTTATTCCACTTCTTAAGAATAGCTTAAATAATTTGTATTATCAGGTGAATATAATTGAAAAAGTACGGATTTATTGTATTTTGTCTATTGATCATTTTAATAATCACGTTTCCCTGCGCTGTTTTTTCTCAGGACAGTTCATATGCGCAAACAATTAATGTGCAGCTTAACGGCATTACGCGGGAAATAAATCTTGTCAGGATTGATTTGAGGGATCCGACGTACCGCGTCGAGGCCGCAGTGGCCAAAGGACAGGTTGGAAAAGTGGATTCCCTTGCCGATATTGCTGTGCAGCTTGCGGATAACGAAACTGAAGTTATTGCTGCAATTAACGGAACGTTTTTTAACGCGTATTCGGATCTGCAGCCTGCCGGGAATATCTTTATCGGCGGAAAACCCATATATGTAAGCAATAGCGGAACAACCATCGGATTTACCACAGATAATCAGATCGAATTAGCCTATCTTCACACAAGCATAAAAGGTTCAATAAACGGCAATTGGGAATACCCGTATAACTGGGAAGTTTGGGGAATAAACCAGGTTTATTACAGAGCCGATGCAAATATTCTTTATACTCCGGATTATGGCAGTCAGGTAAATGCGGGCAATAAAACTGCGGTCGTAGTCAGGAATAATAAAGTGGTTGAAATACGTAAGGGAGTCAGCCCTATTTATAGTGACGGATACACGCTTGTTTTTGGCGCCCAGTCTTATGCGTCGATGTTTAAAATCGGAGATGCCGTCGATTATAAGATTCAATACTCCAACATTGATTTTTCTGCGAAAAATGGCAAAGGAGCACCGAAGGAATGGACACATATCCGCACAGCAATCGGAGCGGGGCCAATGCTTATTAAAGACGGGAATCTTGTACTTGATGCAGTTAAGGAAGGTTTTACAGGTGAAAAGTTTACGTCCAGGTCACAGAGGAGTTTTATTGGCCAAACCGCGGATCGGGTTCTTGTAATCGGTACCGTGCCAAATGCAACCGTTTACGAGCTGGCTACCATTCTTATGGATATGAGTCTTGTAAATGCTATGAATCTCGACGGAGGAGCTTCCTCGGGGCTCTATTATAAAGGAGAGGTAATAAAAAATCCGGGAAGGGATATAAGCAATGCCATTGTTATTACCAGAAAGAAAACAAATCCTGTAAGATTGGAACTTAACGGAAGAGAATTGTTCTTTGATACGGACGCTTTTTTAGAAAACGGTATTGTGATGGTTCCAATGAGAGGAATAGTTGAGTCAATGAGCGCCGAAGCGGGATGGGATCCTGCAACGGGGACGCTATGGGCTTGCAAGGGAGATACTAAAATTGAAATGTGGAATGAAAATGACATTGTAAGAGTTAACGGTGTTTACAGGAAATTGCCGGCTCCGGTTCTGGTGCGATTTAACAGAACACACGTCCCTGCTGAATTTCTTGCTGAATTATTCGGTGGCACAGTATCGTTTGATGCCACAAAGAATATGGTTATAATGGATCTTAATATTGTCGATCCCGACGACATTTACGAAAAAGCGGTTAATGCATATGCCGGCGGTAATATCGGCGAAGCGGTTGAACTTTTCCATCAGGTTCATAATATTATGCCGGGCCATGCGGGAACACTCTTGAAACTGGCAAGACATTATGATAAAGAGGGAAGTAATGAAAGAGCGCGCGAATTCTACGAAAAATTCCTTGCGATTCAGCCTGAAAATCATGATGCATGGCTTTCTCTCGGCTGGGTTTATTATAAAATGAACCGTCTTTCCGAAGCAAAAGAGGTATTTGCGAGGCTTACAAACAAAGTACCTAATGCGGCCGCTTATTGGATTGCCCTTGGTGATGTATATGCACATTATCAGATACAGGACGGCACTAATGCCCGTATGTGTTATGAAAATGCTCTAAAATGCAGCTCTGATAAAACCCAGATCAGTACAATTCAATCAAGAATAAACAAGCTGAATAACTAGTGACTTCTCACCAACTGCTTTTCAGCATTATTCCCGCGAGAATAGTGTTCGTAAGTTGCCTCACGAACTATTGCACAATAGTATGTGTTTTGCTTGACATCAATTTACTATATCCTGTAGTATAGTTAATGATACATTTTGAAAAGATTATAACAGGAGTGGATCTGATGGCCGGAACGATAACCGAAAAGATACTTGATAAGCATTTGGTTGAAGGGGAGAAAAAACCCGGAAGTGAAATCGCAATTCATATAGATAACACACTGACGCAGGATGCAACCGGAACAATGGCATACCTTCAGTTTGAAGCAATAGGGATCGACAGGGTAATGACTGAACTAAGCGTCAGTTTTATCGACCACAATACGCTCCAGACCGATTTCAGGAACGCCGATGATCACAGATATCTGCAATCTGTAGCTCAACGCTATGGGGTATATTTTTCGCGGCCGGGAAACGGTATTTGCCACCAGTTGTTTCTGGAACGTTTTGCAAAACCGGGCAATACTCTTATCGGTTCGGACAGTCATACCCCAACAGCCGGAGGTATCGGCTGCTTTGCGATGGGAGCGGGCGGTTTGGATGTGGCTTGCAGCATGGCAGGTGCTCCATTCAGGATTAAATATCCGAAAATAGTCGGGGTAAGGCTTACAGGCAGGCTTCAGCCCTGGGTATCCGCGAAAGATGTGATTCTTGAAGTTTTACGCCGCATTGATGTTAAAGGCGGTGTCGGCAAGGTCCTTGAATATTTTGGCGACGGAGTAAAAACTTTAAGTGTAACCGACAGGGCAACAATAACAAATATGGGAACCGAAACAGGGTGTACTACAAGCATATTCCCAAGCGATGAGATTACAAAAGCGTTTCTTGAAGGCCAGGGCCGCGGCAGCGATTGGGTTGAGCTTATTCCCGACAGTAATGCGCAGTACGATGAAGTTATTGAGATTGATTTATCAACCCTTGAACCGATGGTTGCGCTTCCGCACAGCCCGGGAAATGTTAAAAAAGTACGTGAAGCCGGCAGGATTAAGGTTGATCAGGTTGCAATCGGCTCCTGTACGAACTCATCCTTAAGAGATCTGAAGGTTGTGGCGAATGCTTTAAAGGGAAAAACCATATCGGAAAATCTTCATGTTACAATAAGTCCCGGTTCCCGGCAGGTGGTTGAGCACCTCGTTAGAAGCGGGGAATATCTTGACATTGTAAGATCGGGAGCAAGACTAATGGAGAATACCTGCGGTCCCTGTATTGGCATGGGCTGCGCTCCAAGCTCTGGTGCTGTATCTGTGCGTACATTTAATAGAAACTTTAAAGGAAGAAGCGGAACAGCCGACGCCGAAGTGTATCTTGTCAGTCCCGAAACAGCCGTTGCCACGGCTATTAACGGGTTCCTTACCGATCCAAGAGAATTAGGAGATTTTCCTGAAATAAATATGCCCGACAAATTCATTGTAAACGATAATATGATTTTATCTCCCCTTCCTGTTGAAGAGGCTAAAAAGGTTAAGGTTTTAAGAGGACCAAATATTAAACCTTTACCGCGGTTTGAGCCGCTGAAAGACCTGCTTTCAGGAAAGGTGATTATTAAGGTTGGAGACAATATAACAACAGACCATATTATGCCTGCAGGCGCAAAAATTCTGCCTCTTAGAAGCAATATCCCGGAAATATCAAAGCATGTCTTCGAAGCGGTGGACAATGAATTCTACGAAAGAGCCAAAACATACGACGGCGGATTTATTGTCGGTGGAGAAAATTACGGGCAGGGTTCAAGCCGGGAACACGCGGCCCTTGCTCCGAAGTACCTGGGAATAAAAGCGGTAATTGCAAAATCGTTCGCCCGTATACACATGGCTAATTTAGTCAATTTTGGTATAGTTCCGCTTGTTTTTTCAAATCCTGAAGATTATGATTCGATTGACATGGATGACGATATTGAAATGCGCATCGGCGATTTGTCGGATGATTTAATTTTGTATAATAAAACTAAAGAGAAAAAGATTAAATTGAAGCATTCCCTTTCATTATTGGATATTGAAATTTTAATGTCCGGCGGAAAGCTTCCGTGGATTAAAAAAAGCATGTTTGGAGGAAAATAAAAAATGAGTAAGATAATGATGAAAACCCCATTGGTTGAAATGGATGGGGATGAAATGACCCGTATAATATGGAAGTATATTAAAGATGAATTAATATATCCATTTGTTGATCTAAAAACAGAATACTACGATCTTGGGCTTAAGCACCGGGATGAAACCGATGATCAGGTTACGGTTGACGCGGCGGAAGCCACTAAGAAGTATGGTGTTGCTGTAAAATGTGCGACGATAACGCCTAATGCGGCAAGAGTTGAAGAATATAACCTTAAAGAGATGTGGAAAAGCCCAAATGGAACCATCAGGGCAATTCTGGACGGTACTGTTTTCCGTGCGCCCATTCTTGTAAAAGGTATTAAACCATCTGTAAAAACCTGGACTAAACCTATTAGTATAGCCCGTCACGCATATGGTGACGTATATAAAAACACCGAAATATATGCGGAAGGTCCCGGAAAGGCAGAATTAGTTTTTACCGGAAACGACGGTCAGGAAATAAGGAAGCATGTCCATACATTTGACGGCGCGGGGGTTTTAATGGCAATGCATAATACCGACAG
>JAAYBO010000159.1 GCA_012730095.1 Clostridiaceae bacterium | reverse complement strand
TGTTGCTGTTGTCATAGATGTTTGTCACGGCGATATGCCTGAAGCGGATAAAGCCAGTACATTCGCTCTTGGAAAGGGCGTGCCGGTCGGAATAGGTCCCGCGTTTCACAGGAGATTTACGGAACAATTGCTGGAGCTCGCGGAAAAAGAAGGCATTCCGACACAACTGTGTGTTGAGGCGGGAGACCCCGGTACAGAAGCATGGGCAATACAGGTATCCCGGATGGGAATAGCTGTCGTTGAAATTTGTATTCCATTAAGATATATGCATACGGGGGCGGAACTTGTTGACTCGAAGGATGTGGATATGGCGGCTGATCTTGTATCTAAGTTCGCTGCCGGGAAAACCGTTATGCCGTCAAAGGAGGTTGCCGATGATCCAGACACTGATTGAGCTTACAAGAATTGACGGGGTTTCCGGAAACGAGGAACAGGTTAGAAAGTATATTGAGGAACAAGTTGAAAAATACGGCCTGGAACATATGACCGATACCATTGGAAACCTTATTGTAAAGGCCGGGGGAAAAGGCGGAGACCTTAAGGTAATGCTTGCGGCCCATATGGATGAAGTAGGTTTGATAGTTAATCGTATTACCGATGAGGGGAAGCTGAAATTTGCCGCTGTCGGCGGTTTTGATACAAGGATCCTTACAGGACAGCATGTCCGGGTTGGGGATGCGAAAATACCGGGTGTTATTGGCTATAAATCAATACATCTTCAGGAGAAAAAAGAGCGTGAAAGCGCGGTAAAATTGAAAGATCTTTATATTGATATCGGTGCGAAGGATAAGGAAGACGCGGAAAAATATATAAAATTAGGTGATTATGCCGCATTCTCCAGCGAGCCGGTTCTTTTCGGACAAAACAGGTTAAAAGCTAAAGCTCTCGATGATCGGGCCGGCTGTGCCGTCCTTCTTGATCTTGTTAAGGAGAAATGGCCTTTTGAACTTTACGCGTGCTTTACCGTCCAGGAAGAAATCGGTCTCAGGGGAGCGCGTGTTGCCGCAAAGAGGGTGGCTCCGGATATTGCTGTCGTTCTTGAAGGCACTACCAGTGCCGATGTTCCGGAGGTTAGCGGGCATGAAATATCGACAGAAACAGGAAAAGGGCCAGCATTAACGTTTATTGACAGAACGTCTATAGCGGACAGTATGCTCTTAAAGCACTTTGAATCAACGGCCAAAAACGAATCGATACCGTTTCAATGGAAGCAGACCGTGTCAGGCGGCAACGACGCGGGAAAAATACAGGTTTCGGGTTCGGGAGTGCGGGTGCTGTCGGTTTCGGTTCCATGCCGGTACATTCATTCGCCTGTTTCAGTGCTTGATATAAATGATCTTGAAAACATGAAGAAGTTAGTTAAAAAGGCTTTGCTTACGCTGCCTATGGTATTCGATGGGAGGCAAAGAAATGATTGAACTGATTAAAGAGCTGACCGGTACTTACGGACCTTCAGGCCGGGAGGATGAAATACGGGAGGTTATACGCAAAAGGATATCAGGAAAGGCGGATGAAATATATACCGATACCCTTGGAAACCTTATCGCCGTGAAAAAAGGAAGCGGCAAGCGGATAATGCTTGCAGCCCACATGGATGAAATAGGCGTTGTGGCAACATATATCGAGGAAAATGGTTTCATACGCTTTTCAAATATTGGCGGTGTCAGCCCGGTTTTTTCACTTGGGCAAAGGGTAAGATTTGCTAATGGTGTTTACGGCTGCGTATGCTATGAAGAGAAACTTAAAGAATTAAAAGATCTTAAATTTCCGCGGATGTTTATAGATATAGGAACAAACAGCAGGGAAGAGACAATGGAATATGTTTCCCCCGGTGATATCGCTGTTTTTGAAGCCGATACGATCGAACAGAACGGAAAATACATCTCAAAAGCTCTTGACGACAGGATTGGATGCGCGGTGTTAATAGAGCTTGTCGGTCAGTTAAAAGAGGTAAAAAACGAAGTGGTGTTCGTATTTACTGTTCAGGAAGAAGTCGGGCTTCGCGGCGCCGGGACCGCAGCGTATGCCTTAAAGCCGGATCTCGCAATAGCGGTGGACGTTACAAATACCGGAGATACACCCGGATGCAACCCGCTGTCCATAGAGCTTGGAAAAGGTGCCGCGATTATGATTAAGGACGGAAGAACAATATCACATCCGGCTGTAAAGAATAGATTAATCGACTGCGCAAAAAGGTTTGATATTCAATACCAGCTTGAAGTAATCGAAAAAGGCGGAAATGACGCAGGCTCAATCCATATAACTGCAGGCGGTATACCGTCGGGCGGCGTGTCGATACCGTGCAGATACATGCACAGCCCATGCGAAATGGTGGATGCCGACGATGTAAAAAGTGCGGTTAAATTACTGAAAGAGTTTATCCTGTCGGAGTTTTGACTTTCTTTTTATTCAGCTTTGATAAAAAGACAAAAAAGAATATCAGATGAATTAATGCTGTTATGATCCACGAAACAGGATATGACAGATACAAAGTTTTCAAATCCCTGTTCTGGGAAAACACGGTATATATCCAGGTAATTCTGATTCCGCAGACACCAACGATAGACACAATCATTGGTGTAAGCGATGTTCCCATGCCTCTCAGCATTCCGACCAATACATCCATTAAGCCGGCTGTGAATTGAGTGCTTGCAATTACAGCAAGCCGTATCATACCGTAACCTATTACTTCGGTATTACCGGGTGCATAGATACCCAAAATCTGCTCTCCAAATAAACGCGCAATTGTACCTACTCCGATTCCGGCTGCACAAGCAAGCAGTGAACAAATTAAAAATATTCGTTTCACACGTTTGTATTTCCCGGCGCCGACATTCTGGCCTGTGAAAGCCAATGCCGCATGATGGAACGAATTCATTGAAACATAAGTGAAGCCTTCAATATTAGAAGACGCGGAATTGCCTGCCATAACAGCAGAACCGAAAGAGTTTACCGAGGATTGAATTAAAACGTTCGACAATGAGAAAATTGTACCCTGAAGTCCGGCTGGTACGCCTATCTTTAATATCTTAATCAATTTATCCTTATGAATTTTAACGTCC
>JAAYBO010000017.1 GCA_012730095.1 Clostridiaceae bacterium | reverse complement strand
TTTGCCGCAAAGCCGATAAACACGTTATTTCCGTCGGCAAGGTAATAGGGCACCCCCGTTGAGGGATCATAGCCTTCGTCGCTTATGCTCACAATCGCATAAGGTGAAAACGCTGTAGCTTCAAACACCAGGTACCATATCCCGTCTTTTTGTTCAAGTCTTGAAGCAAGGGTTGTCACGGTACCGCTGTCGGATTTATGGACGATAATCAGCCGGATGCATAGGCTTCGATAGTCTGAACATGAATCTAAAATTTCTTCTCACAGCGCTCTATATTTTGTTTGACTAGTCGAATCAGATGGATACTTCTGTTTTTAATCTGTTCCTTCTTCTCTCTGGATTGATAATAAAAGTTCAATGCGTCACTGATGCTGTCAAAATGTTGCAGATGAGTTAGATGTGTCAGGCTGATGGCATGAAAATCAGCAGGTTTACCCGAATTGGCATCGACCGCCACACAGGGCGTATAATGATTCTGTTTCCACAATCCAATCATTTCATTCAATGTTGCAGTGAGGGAGTGGCTTTGCTCATGGGTCATTGATTTTGCCGGAAGGTCGGGATCCACACCGGCACGGGTACATATTTCACGGCATAATACAGGGCTGAAGCCTAAAATACCGGAATTCTCACCTTGTGTTTATTCGCCTGCTTTGCTGTCTATATACTGCCGATATATAACATTTTGACTGAATATAAAAATTCGGGAAACCTTGAAGAATGAATAAATACTGCAAAAACGTGGTGTCTATTTAATGCGGGTACCCGTCCGAAATCTAAGATTTCGGTAACGGGTGAGGTTATTATATCATAATGAATTGAGTGAATGGAATAAATATTTTAAAGAACAGGATATAAAAAATTCGACAAACACGACATCAATATATTGTTACTTCCTCGTTAATATTAAATAATAATCTTTTGATAAATTCAAATAACTTTTCTAATCCATTTAAAAGGCCGAGCTTCTTTATAACTTTTTATTTATGTGGTAGTCATATAGCAGTCAAAGCGAATTATCAACAACTTATAAAAAGAAATAAAAAAACCTGTACCCATTGTGATACAGGCTTTTATGGCAGGGGAGACAGGGATCGAACCCGCGGCCCACGGTTTTGGAGACCGTTGCTCTACCAGCTGAGCTACTCCCCTTCAACTGATGAATTTAAGTATACAATACAACAGGTATTTGTGTCAATATAACGGGCGAAAAAGGTATCGTTTTTAAACCTGATCTTTTGGCATATTAACGTCTTTGCAGGCCGTCAGTGCATAAATAGGCAATCCCTGCCTGATAAACCGCTGTTCATATTCAGTCGCCACATTGTTATTAATCAGGTGGCTCTTATAAAGGTCATATGTGGCATTAGTCAGCAAATATCCGGAAAGCTCAAATTGCTCTATGGAGTAATCAAAAAATCCGCGGTTATCGGTTTTAAAGCTTATTATACCGTCATCTTTTAATAGCACTTTATAGATTTCTAAGAAGCTGCTGCTTGTAAGGCGCCGTTTTGCGTGTCTTTTTTTTGGCCAGGGATCGGAGAAGTTCAGATATATATGGCTTATCTCACCCGGGGAGAAAAACTGAGGCAATAATTCGGCATCCGCATTTATCACAGCAAAGTTATTAAATCCATTCTCCGGGACTTTTTTAATAAGTTTTGCAAGAACTGAAATTTGTCTTTCAAGGGCAATGTAATTAATGTTTTTATTCATTTCAGCAAGAGTTGTTATAAACTTGCCCTTGCCTGAGCCTATTTCGATATGAAGCGGATTTGTATTTTGAAAGTATTCGGACCATTTACCCTTATATTTCTCGGGTTCGTGTATGAAGTTTCGATGATTTCTCACGAGCTCATCAGCATACGGTAAATTCCTGAGCCTCAAAACAAATATCCTCCTTATTTTTTTAAAACATATAATAACCGTTAAAACAAATCAGAAGCTGAACGGCCCGCCTGTGCAAATTAGGCTGGCCGTTCCGATCCGCCGTAACGGCTTAACAGTATCTATTTTATTACGCAGCGTTTAACTTATGTTGTTTCAATAACTTTTATGCCGTATTCATCCAATGTAACCTTAATGATATTTCCGGTTTCATCCTTTATGGAAGTGGTTTCAATTTCGCCTCTGTTGTTTATGACTACAAGTTTTTTGCTGCTTGGGAAATATGCGCATTCCGTATTAATGTTTTCTGATATCCATAGATCGATAGCATCCTCTTTATTTGCCGCCCATAGTATTGCCCTGAAAAGCATCCGGATATTTTGAGGATTTGCGCGGTAACCCGAAAAATATACTCCTCTTCCGCTGCCGAACGAGTTAACCGCTATCCTTACCTGCCTATTTCTGTCTGCCAGTACGGTTGCATTAGCATTAACAGCGTATATATCACCGGCTTCAATACCAAGATTTATTACGGGACCGGAGTCTTTCAGGATAAAGTGATCATTGTCTGTCATTGTGTAATTGTATTTTCCTTTTGACAATGTAAGGCCGATTTCACGTTCTACACCAAGAATATGCGATAACTGAAAATAACGGCTGCTGAATTTGGCGGCGGAAGGTTCGTTAATACCGATAAATCCGCCTCCGGAAGAAACCCATTCGGTAATGCGCGCTACAACTTCAGGATTTTTCCAGTGGTCACCGCCGCTCCAGGCGCTGTCAAGTCTGCCGCAGTTAATTATAACCTTTACGTCATCCGGAATACCATGTTTTAATATATCATCAAAGCTGATAAAAACAACATCAACAGGAAGCCCTGCCAACGCTTCGTTAACGTGGTTCAAGTCCAGCTCGGGATGTTCATGCATATGACCGCTGCATATCCATGAGCGAAGCTTGCCCCAGGAGTGCAAAACCGCTGTTTTGCACGGCACGGTATACGGTTTTCCGCTCTCATGCAGGCTTTTTATTAACCGGAACTCCTGTGCCAGTTCAGATATATAGTCCTGAAAGTCTTCAAAACCTTCAACGAGGTGAAGATATCCTCCAAGCCCTATTCTTTGCACAGGTGAGCGGAGCAGTGCACGGCGTATGTTTACCCAGAAATTTTTAGCGTCCCTTGTTGGGTTTCCGCCTTCCTTAAAAGTGGGCTCACCTTTAAGGCCTGTTGGAAACAAATAAGGGTGCAGACGCAGTTCATGTGTTTTTATTCCGGAAACACCTGCGCATTTTCGTGCTTCAAAAGCGTTGAACACGCATTTTATTATCCCGTCGAAACCAAATTGAGCAAATCTGTGACCATATGGTTCTATTCCAATCCAATGATCGTCATAAAATACGTATGCTTTTTTCCCGTAATGATGAGCAAGATCAACGCATTTTTTGCCGAATGATATGACAAAATCATTAATGAAGTCAATCCAATCCAAATATTTGCGTGTCGGCACGTTATGCGTATTGTTATAAAAACCGGCGTTTATAAAGTCTTCGGATGTAAGCCGGTAACCTTTTTGTTTCTCAAAAAGTGTTAGTGCATAAGGACTGACCGAAAAATCATAGGAACCCCAGTCCGAATACCTGTAGCGGAGGTTTTGATCATCTCCCCACAACCAGCAGAAATTGTAGAACATTGAAGTGAAGCGAACCACATCAGTCTTTGGGTGGTTTTCAAGCCATTTTTCCAGGTTAGAAAGAATACGCTCCTGTGCTTCGGGATATATGGGATCAACAGGCATCAAATGCTCGCGGTCGCCCCAGTTATTAGTTATGTGGTTGTACATTGAAATTGCTTCCCAAATTCTATAAGCGAGAAAATTCACGGTATAAAAATGATTCTTTACAGTGTTATACACAGTTACGGTGCCGTCTGTATCGTTAAATTCCCAATCGTAAGCCGGAATTTCTTTTGCCGATGTCCTGTCAAAAACCTGCCACCAAATCTTCGAATCATCGTTTGTGTTGATACGGAACTGCTCTCTGAAATAACCTTTAAGCAGATCAATTGTTACCGTATTGCTTTGCGCAATGACAGGATCAGACATCAGAAAGTTCTGCTGCAGTTTGTCGGTATTCTGTTTAGCCCAGGCATTATCAGAGCGGATCAAACAAAGGGTTGAATAAACATTAAGACCTGATGACAGAATCTTATCTGAAAGGGTAGTTCCGTCACTGTCACGAACAACATCGGCTCCCCATTTTTCAGCAAGTTTGAGTGTAAGCTCCTCGTATCCGGCTTCTCCCGGTATTGTGCAATATCCTTTATTCAGCATAACATCCTCCGCCATATGGAATTTGTTGTTGTTTTTTATATACGATTTGATTTTATGGCATATAAGCTTTTAAAGCAATGGTTTTTTGCATATTTTTATGGTGGTTGTTACAATTTTTGTTTAACCTTGCGAATGAATTCAAACCGAATAAAAAGCGGGTGGTCCAGCAAAGTCTGCGGGAATGTGTGCCTGAACAGTAACAAAATGTGGGGGCTGCATATGTTTCACGTAACGGGAGTTGAAGAAAAGAAATTTATCATATAAAATAAGTTTATTCATTAACTAATAAAGCAAAAGGGGATTTGAATGAGATATAAATTATTGGCAGTTGATGTTGACGGAACTTTGCTGAACAGCCGACGTGAAATTACTGTGCCCACTAAACAGCGTATACAAAAAGCGATTGATAAAGGAATTATTTTTACAATATGCAGCGGAAGACCTGTTCAGGGTGTTAAGATAATAACGGATCTGCTTGAAGTTGATATTCCCGTTATTACATATAACGGCGCAATGGTAATTGCCGATGGCAAGGTTATTTATTCGTGTACAATGCGTGAAGAGGATGTACTGCAGATTGAAAGGCTCGGGAAGGAGTGGGGAACCGCAATAGTGATTTGGGCCGGCAATCAGCTTTATGTAAACGAATTAAATAAGCGTACGGAAAAATACGCTCAATTAAGCGGAGTCAAACCGCAGGTTTATTCCGATATAAAGGAACTGATTAGCATAGGCGTAAGTAAAGTGCTTTGGAATGATGAAATAGAACGAATAAACGGGTTTGAACGCAGGCTTAACGGGTTATTAAGTCCCTCTGTAAATTTTCATACTTCTCAGCCTATTTACCTTGAGTTTGTGGACCAAAAGGTATCAAAAGCAATTGCTCTTGAGAAAATGGGAGAATTTTACAGTATCAGGCGTGAAGAAATGATAGCCATTGGTGACGGTTTTAATGATCTGCCGATGATAGAATATGCCGGGCTTGGCGTTGCAATGGGCAATGCTCCGGAGGAAGTGAAAGATGCCGCAGACTATATTACTCGTTCTAACGATGAGGATGGGGTTGCAAAAGTAATAGACTTATTTGTTTTAAATTAATAGCGTTTCAGTAATGCCGATATAATGCTGATTTGACATTGTCGGCGGTGCTCTGGCGCCGATATCGGCAATCTTGATTTTAGTTCTTTATAACTATATATTATTATTAGACCGTTTATGATTCATTCTGGATATTATTAGCTGTAAAGGAGAGCATAATGGACAATTTAATTTCATTAATAAAGAAAAAGTATCCTAATCTCAGCAAAGGTCATAAGGCTATCGCCTCTTATATCATTAACCATTATGATAAAGCTGCGTTTATGACCGCAGCCAGGCTTGGTGAAGAAGTGGGCGTCAGCGAATCCACGGTTGTCCGCTTTCCCGTTGAACTGGGCTTTAGTGGCTATCCAATGCTCCAAAAGGAATTAAAAGAAGTGATTAAAAGCAAACTCACCGCTGCTCAAAGGCTGGAGGTTTCATCAAACAGAATTGACAAGGACAATGTACTTAAAAGTGTTCTTCAATCTGATATGAATAAAATTAAAATGACAATGGAAGAAATAGATATAGATAATTTTAACCGCATTACGGAAGAAATACTATCAGCCAGGCACATCTATATAATGGGAGTTAGGAGCTCGGCACCTTTGGCAAGCTTTTTAGGCTTTTATTTTAACTTAATTTTCGAGAATGTTCGCCTGGTACATACCACAAGTGTCAGCGAAATGTTTGAACAGATATTAAACGCCCGAAAAGGTGATGTTGTTATAGGAGTTAGCTTCCCGAGGTATTCAAGGAGAACGACAAAGGCTATTCAATTTGCCAAAAAACAGGGGGCGACGGCAATAGCGATTACCGACAATGAAGATTCTCCTCTGGCGAAATCTTCGAATTATTCCCTTTACGCAAGAAGCGACATGAATTCGTTTGTGGATTCATTGGTAGCGCCGTTAAGTGTTATAAATGCTCTTATTGTTGCAATAGGTCTGAAAAAGAAGAATCATATACAAGAAAACCTTGAGAAGCTTGAAAGAATCTGGGATGAATACCAGGTTTACGAGAAAGGTGAGCCTTACACGACTCATCAAACAGATTAATGAGGGTAAGGAGTAAAATGAAAAACATAGCGATTATCGGAGCGGGCGCGGCCGGTCTTATGGCTGCCGGTAGAGCAGCCGAAAGAGGACACCGCGTTTTTGTTTTTGAAAAAAACAATTGCGCGGGAAAAAAACTTCGTATTACAGGAAAAGGCAGATGCAATATTACCAATGTATGCGATATTGATACGCTCATATCAAATGTTCCGGGGAATGGAAAGTTTATGCATTCTGCTATTCATACATTTTCTAATGCAAATGTGATGGATTTTTTTGAAAATAAGGGGCTTAAACTAAAGACGGAGCGGGGAGGCCGTGTTTTTCCCGAATCCGACAACGCTGAAGATGTGGTTAAGGTTCTTGTTAAATACGCCCTTTCAAATAATGTGTCGATAAAATATAAGTGCGCGGTTCGCGAAATTGTTGCCGATAAAGGAATAGTTACCGGTATTAAGCTTAACAGCGGGGAATATAAAGAATTTGATGCCGTCATCCTGACAACGGGAGGGGTTTCATACCCGGGAACCGGTTCGACCGGAGAAGGGCACAAAATGGCCCAAAAGCTTGGTCACACTATTACTCCGCTTAAACCGTCCCTTGTACCATTGGAGGCAGACGAAACTTGGGTAAAGCAATTACAGGGCTTATCACTGAAAAACATATCGATTAGGCTTGAAGATAAAGATAAAAACGTTATTTACTCTGATTTTGGTGAAATGATGTTTACCCATTTTGGTGTGTCCGGACCTGTTGTTTTAAGTGCCAGCCGCCATATTCTGGAATATGATTACCGAGACGTTATTTTCGTAATAGACTTAAAGCCTGCCCTGACCGAAGAACAAATAGATCTTCGGCTTCAAAGGGATTTTATGAAATATTCAAGAAAGCAGTTCAAAAATTCATTAGGAGATTTGCTGCCTAAAATGATGATCCCCGTTTTTATTGAGTTAGCCCGGATTCCTCCGGAAAAACCCATACATCAGATAACAAAGGAAGAAAGACAGAGAATTGGGAAACTGTTAAAAAACTTTTCATTTGAAATTAAAGGTGCGCGTCCGTTGGATGAAGCAATCGTTACGGCCGGCGGGGTATCGGTTAAAGAGATAATACCGAATACAATGGAATCAAAAATAGTAAAGGGTTTGTTTTTTGCCGGCGAAATAATCGATGTCGATGCTTATACGGGGGGATTCAATCTTACAATAGCGTTTTCCACAGGCTATACCGCGGGAAATTCCGTATAATTCCGTATGTCTCGACCTGCGGAGCTATCAACTGTTTATTCGGTATGAATTACAATCTTTATGGAAATAATAAAGTACATTCTCCCTTATTCCAAACGGGAAATCCGAATTAAGCAGTGTGATTCAATTGAAAATGGGCTGGTTTTTCATATTTATTTCCATAATAATGGTAATATTGTTAGCGGGTGTGCAGGTGTCAAGAGTTTATCCGATATGGTCAAAACTCCCCGAAGATCCCTATGCCGGCGCTTCTATGGAACAATTTATATCACTTGTGGAGCGGGGAAAGGTAACGGTGGATGTAGCTGGAATTTATGAAACACACAGCGCGATGATATATAAAAATGGCGAACGCTATCTTTTGGCTGAGAAGTTTCCGGTTGATATAGAAGTTATAGAAGGAGATGTGCTGGAAATATGGGTCTTTGAAGAAAATCCCGGCGCATCTTTGATAGTTAAGGACACGGGTGAAAATTTCAGGCTGAAATATTCAAGGACGTCCCTGCCTCTTGAAAAAGGATTGCACCGCATCGGAAAAGTAATATACGCAACAGATAGAAAGAAGTAAGCTGTGTTAGAAATCATAGTACAATATAAGGAAACTATAGCGGAATGAAGCTTAGAGATATATAGTCAGAGCGAGGACAAGCAAGTCGACTGTCTGAGCAAAAATGCTTCATACAAAGAATTATTCAAAGCATTTTTGCGAGTTTCGACTTGCCTGAGCTGAACTATATAGCTCTTGCAAATGGAGCTCTTGTTTCCGTTATTGTACCATGATTCAAAAAGTAAGTAATGCATGAACAATCAGGTCATTCGGATACGAATTCCATTTATTTGCTTGTATTCCGCAAATGGTTTTTATATAATGATGAATGTTGGTATAACCGTTGTGAATATGTAAAAGATGTTTACCAGCGGAGGTTTTTATGTCATACAATCAGCAGCAATCCGAATATGGAAGCAAGGATATAGTAAAAGCGGCTATTCGAATGGCCTTATCTGCAAACCGCGATGAAGAAAAGGAACTTAAAACCTATTATTCCAGTATGGGCATAAAATCCTGTGCTGTGGATTACGGCGGAGAGTTTATATCGTCTATAATGAAAATTATAGAAAGGGCTGTGGTTTCTTCAAAAAGAGAAGGGGTAATTATCGAAAGCCATGCTGAGGAAGGCGCTGTTGCCGGTGCTGCAAGAGAAGCACTGGCCCAGGTAACAACAAAGGCAATAGGATTGAATGTAGGCGGTAAAATTGGTGTCGCGCGGTATCATGATCACGTTGCCGTTTGCGTGTTTTTTGGCATTGGCCTTCTTCATTTGAATGAAATATCGATTGGGGTCGGGCACAGGGTAGTGTGAACCCTTCTTAACAAATATATGATACCAGGGCGCATAGGCAGGCAGTACGGCAATAGGACTGGCTTTATTGATATTTATTGCCTGCTGCCGCGATGGAGGGGAACGGATGAGAAAGATAAGAATTGCTATAGACGGACCTTCAGGGGCAGGCAAGAGTACAATGGCAAAAATGGTTTCGAAAGAACTTGGGATTCTTTATCTTGATACGGGAGCAATGTACCGTGCCGTCGCGCTGAAGGCGCTGCGGGAAGGAATAAGTCATAATGATGAAGAGTTAATGGAGGAAATGGTTAAGGGCATAGATATCCGGATTGAATATGATAACGGGCAGCAAAAGGTTTTTCTTGACGGCGAAGATGTTACCGAAAAGATCAGAACGCCTGATGTGACGGTGGGAGCGTCAAATGTTGCGGTCATACCGGGAGTACGTAAAAAAATGGTTGAGCTTCAGCGGAATATCGCCTCTTTAAACAGTGTTGTTATGGATGGCCGTGACATAGGCACGTATGTTTTGCCGGATGCCGATATAAAAATATTTTTAACCGCTTCTGTTGAAGACAGAACAAGAAGAAGGTATGAGGAGCTTGCTGAAAAAGGCACTCTTACCCAAACATTTGAAGATCTTAAGAACGAGATGGAATACAGGGATAAAAATGACAGCAGCCGGAGCATAGCCCCTCTGAAAAAGGCGGAAGACGCTATATTGCTTGATACTACCGGTTTTCCACTGGAAAAAACGGTAAAGATGATATTGGATATAGTTAAGGCGAGGGTTAATAATGCTATATAAATTTGCTGCCTGGTTAAGCAAAATTTTTTTCCGTATATTTTACAAAGCTTCTTTTTACGGCCTTGAGAATGTTCCGGAACAAGGAGCGCTTATCATGTGTTCAAACCATATCAGTATGCTTGATATGTTTCTTTTTGGCCCGATGATACCACGCAGGATTTATTTTATGGCAAAACAGGAGCTGTTTAAAATCCCTGTGCTGAAAGCTATTCTTAAAAGCCTCGGCGCTTATCCTGTAAACAGGGGACGAGGAGATTTATATGCGGCCAAAACCACGTTGAAACTACTTGAAGAAGGCAAAATAGTCGGTATTTTTCCTGAAGGGCGCAGAAGAAATATCAGTAAAAAAAAGCAAAAACCAAAGAGCGGTGCAATACTGTTTTCAATAGAATCCGGTGCACCTATTGTTCCTGTTGGGATTTTTGGGAACTACAGGCTTTTTTCAAAAATGTGCGTATTTTACGGCAAGCCTTATTATCCTGTTCCCAACAGCGGCAAGGTTTCCAAGCATGAAATGGATGCTCTTGCGCAAGATTTAATGGACAGGATATATTCATTGGACAAAAGATAGGTACAGGTGAGTGAAACGCTTGTTAGTCTTATTATTTCCGGAAAGGAAATATAATATATGGCAAAAGTAATATTAGCAAAGACAGCGGGTTTTTGTTTCGGGGTTGATAATGCTGTAAAAACAGCATTTCAAACGCTGAAGGAGAACCCGGGCAAGACTCGTATATATGGCGAACTTATACATAACCGTCAGGTATCGGATGCTTTAGCGGAAAAGGGAGCATACAGCATTAAATCCGCCGAGCAGCTTCAGCCGGGTGATCATGTTGTTATAAGAGCGCATGGAATAGGGGAAGATCTTTATAACGAATTAAAAAGTAAAGATATTGCAATACATGACGCAACCTGCCCTTATGTTAAAAGAATACACAATCTGGTCAGGGAAAAATATAATGAAGGCTGCCGTATCATTATAGCAGGGGACAAGGAGCATCCTGAAGTTATCGGTGTCAACGGATGGTGCGGCAATGAAGCTTTTGTCGTATCGGAACCTGAAGAAGCTGAACTCTTGCCAGATATTGACAAATGCATATGTGTTGTAGCGCAAACAACAATGAAGCCTGAAAAGTATGGTGAGATATGCGATATATTAAATAAAAAGTTTGCAAATGTCATAAAATTTGATACAATATGTAATGCAACCGAAAAACGCCAATGCGAAGCCCTTGAAATATCAAGGATATCTGATGTAATTATTGTTATTGGAGGCAAAAACAGTTCAAATACCCAAAAGCTGTTTGAAATATGCTCCGAAAATTGTCAGTACACATATAAAGTTGAAACTGCGGCGGACATACCGCCGCTGAAAAAAAAGAATATAAACACAATTGGGATTACTGCAGGTGCTTCAACACCGGACTGGGTAATCAAGGAGGTTATTAAGAAGATGGAAGAAATTTTAAACAAACAGGAGCAGGAGAATGAAATATCTTTCAAAGAGGCTTTCGAGGAGTCGGAAGTAAACAGCATACGGGCAGGTGAAGTTGTAAAAGGGCGTATAATCGGTTACAATACCAGCGAAGTTTTTGTTGACCTGGGATATAAATCCGATGGTACTATTTCTATGGAAGAATTTTTGGAAGATCCCGATTTTGATCCCGAAAAAGATTTAAAGGAAGGGGACGAAATCCTTGTTTATATTATAAAAGTAAATGACGGCGAGGGAAATGTATCTCTATCGAAGAAAAGGGTCGATTCAATAAAGGGTATGGAAGAGATCGATCAGGCTTTTAATGATAAAACCCCTCTTGAGGCCACGGTTAAAGAAGTTGTAAACGGCGGTGTTGTTGCCAATTATAAAGGCATACGCGTTTTTATTCCGGCTTCGCAGATAAGTGACCGTTATGTAAAAGACCTGAATGAATATCTTAAGAAAAAAGTGAAATTTGAAGTTGTGGAAATGAGTAAAAATAAAAGACGCGTTGTCGGATCGTGCAGAAATGTAATTGAAAAAGAAAAAGCAGCCAAGATGGATGAATTCTGGAACAGTGTGGAAGTAGGGCAGGAGTATACGGGAAATGTCAAAAGCCTTACTAATTTCGGAGTGTTTGTTGACCTCGGTGTTGTTGATGGATTAATCCATATTTCCGAACTGTCCTGGAAGAAAATAAATAAGCCTTCCGATGTTTTAAAGGTCGGGGAAACTGTAACCGTAAAGATACTTGGTTTCGACAGGGAAAAACAGAAAGTATCTCTTGGCTACAGAAAAGCGGAAGATAACCCGTGGTTTAATGTTGAGAAAAAGTATGCCGTAGGTGATGAGGTAACAGGGAAAATAGTACGTCTTGTGCCTTTCGGCGCGTTTGTTGAGCTTGAGGATGGAGTCGAAGGACTGGTTCATATATCTCAGATCTCAAATGTCCGTCTTGGAAAGCCGGATGAGGTTTTGTCGGTTGGGCAGGAAGTCAATATGAAAGTTCTTGAGGTAAACCCGGAACTAAAGAAAATAAGTTTAAGCATCCGGGAAGTGGAACCGATTGATCCTGTCCGCGAGGGTGAAACTGATGAGCCGGGCGAAGAAGCCGATATCCCTAATGAGCATGTAGAAGAGATGAAAAACACCATCGGAGACATAATAAAGGAATAAGCATTTTTTGCCGATATAATTAACAAGGCCGGTTACAACCGGTCTTGTTGGTTTATGCAATATTTTAGAAGTGAATGATGTTTTGTTTTAGATGCTTTAACAGGTGATAAAAATGACCGATTATGAAGAATTCAAGAAGGCTTTCTATAAACAGTCAGGAATTGATTTAAACCTTTACAAGGAAAAACAGATGAAACGCCGGATAACGTCCCTTGTTGAAAAAAACGGGCATAGCGGGTTTATGTCATTTTTTTTTGCGATGCAAACCGATAAGGAATTGTATAATACATTTATAAACTATTTGACTATAAATGTTTCAGAATTTTATAGGAATCCTGCACAGTGGGAATTGTTTGAGAACATTATGATTCCGATGCTTGAAAAAATAAAAGGGGACCTTCAGAATGTCAGGATATGGAGTTCAGCTTGTTCTACCGGAGATGAGCCTTATACGCTTGTCATGATATTAAATAAGTTCCTGCCGCTGTCAAAGATCCGAATAAAAGCCACAGATATTGATATGGACGCAATTAATAAAGCAAAACAGGGGATATATCTCGAAAGAAGTATAAAAGATTTGCCTGCCGAGTTTTTGAACAAGTATTTTAAAAAGACTGGCGACAGTACATATAAGATAATAGACGAGGTAAAAAACTGTGTGGATTTCAGCCAACTAAACCTTTTAAAGTATGATTACCCCCAAAATATGGATTTGATT
>JAAYBO010000158.1 GCA_012730095.1 Clostridiaceae bacterium | reverse complement strand
TTTTCATGGGATTGAGCCTAAGGGTTCTGCCGGAACAATAACTATTCATATCTTCAGAAATGATTCCGGTGATTTACAAATTGATATTACCGATGATGGTGTTGGCATGGATGAAGAAATGGCACAATCTTTATTATCTGAAAAAACCGATAGCAAAACAAGCTTTTTTAAAAAGCTTGGTATTTCAAATGTCCACAACAGAATCCGTCTTGAATACGGCAGTAAATATGGATTATCAATCCACAGCAAAATAGGTAGTTTCACCACTGTTACAATCCTGCTTCCGGACAAGCCTTTACAGTTAGAACCGTATACATAAGTTCTACATCTTGCCTACATATTAGAGTACTTGCTAAAAAAAATAGAAAGGATTAGTGCTGAAATGATTCGCTTATTGATTGTAGACGACGAGCCTTTAGTACAAATAGGAATGAAATCTATGATAGATTGGGCAAGCCTTGACATCGAGATATGCGGAACAGCCTCTAACGGTAAAGATGCCTTTAAACTTATTGAAAAATACTCACCACAAATTGTTATAACCGACATTAAAATGCCTATTATGGATGGACTTGAATTAATGCAGCAGAGCCAACAAAAATTTGGGCGTCTACCCTTATTTATTGTGCTGACAAGCTATGAAGAATTTCATTTAGCAAAAGAGGCTTTATCGCTGCATGCAGTGGACTATCTGATTAAATTTGAGTTGTCTGAAGAAAGTCTTAAAGCCAGCATTCACACTGCCCTTTGCATTTTGGATGAAATTATGCGCAGCTCACAGTTTCAAGCCCATTCTGTTCCCGTTGAAAATCTCTTGTTCCACGAGCGCTTTTTCATTATGCTGTTAAATAATTTGTTTGAGAATGAGGAACAATTTCGTTTACAGGCACAGGTTCTTTCTCTAAATTTTGATGCCGCAGGCTATCTTGCTTCATACATGGAAATAACAAGCACAAAATCCGATTCAATGGATACAAGGCAACAGCTGAATTTCTTTTCAAGTACATTACAAATGCTAAAAACCTTGCTGCCTAAGTATATAAACTGTTATATTACCGCGCTGGATATCCGGCATTTTTCAATTATATTCTTAATCTCTGAAGATAAGTTATCTGTCTATTTTAAGCAGATACGTGATTCAGTTGAAAGCACTGCTGCAATGCTGCAAAACTACTATGGTGCATCAATACATGGTGCCGTTGGACGGATGGTAGAAAACCCTCTGGAGATTTCAGCCTCTTTCCAGGATTCCAGGCAAATCTTCAGTAAGTCCACTCCTAATGAGCCCTTATACTTTTTTGATGCGCAGGATTATAGTAAACCAATAAAAAATATTTTTAATATTTCAATATTTAAAAATGATATAGTCTCGGCATATGAAGAATATAATTCTGATCACTTAAGAACTGTTTTTTCATCCATCGAGGAATTGTTCAAAGAAAACCCTTCCTACCATTTGCAGGCGTTGGATGCTGCCAGCAATATTCTTTACTTGTCCATCTCATTAATTCCCAATGGTGAAGAGCTGGTTTCCAAGATTTTTAACGATCATCCACAAAAATATCGCTCTCTTTTCACGCTAAACACCACAGAACAGATCCTGCAATGGCTTAACACGCTTTTTGATGGTTTATGTTCATACTTTACATCAATTAAGAAAGACTACAAGAACCAAACCGTCCTAAATGCAAAACAATACATTCGGAATAATTATGAGAAAAAACTAACTCTGAACGAGGTAGCAGCAGCTCTTGGAATCAGTCCCAACTATCTAAGTCATTTATTTAAAAAATACTCTGATTGTGGCTTTATTGAATATGTAAACCAAGTGAAAATTCAAGAAGCTAAAAAGATAATGGCAGAGAAAAATATGAAAATATATGAAATAGCTAATGAGCTTGGCTTTGATAACGCCTTTTACTTTAGTAAAGTGTTTAAAAAGATTGAAGGCTGCTCCCCAAGAGAATACATGAATAAAAAGTTAAACTAATAAGGAAGCAGAAAACAACTTACCCTGCTTCCCATATCTTAATCTATCCATATTACCTTTTAGAACAATACTGCTAATTCTACTCGCATACAAAATCATTACGCATTGAATATCAGCCACTTAATAACCACGCTTATTATCAAAAATTTTTGGTTTAGTTTAAACTGATTAAAATTATTTCATACCCGCCTTAATTGATATCTGTATCAGTTAATTCTATAAAACTATTTTCAGTATCATTGTCATGAATGGAGAATGAGGACAGGTAATACTTTAATTAATGCGAAATTTACATATTATGATTCTTTTAAACGGGAGTCATGTGGCTATATCCCACAGATGCCATTTGAGGATGAATATTCTCAACTTGTACCATAT
>JAAYBO010000157.1 GCA_012730095.1 Clostridiaceae bacterium | reverse complement strand
CCGTAATAGTCGGTGTTGTGATGGCAAACCATACCGCGCATTCCATACATAACGCGCGCTGTTTCGCAGCCCTTTTCATGCATTCTTTCCAGTAAATCGAAAAGAGGCATATGAAGTTCTGAAAGGTTGCATGTTTCAACGGGCCAGTAGTTCATCTGCAGATTTATATTAATTGTGTATTTGCTGTCCCACATCGGTGTAAATTCGGCATTCCATATACCCTGCAGGTTTAACGCGGCGCTGTCCTCACGCCCGCCCGAAACTATCAGATAACGGCCGAACTGGAAATACAATGCCGCCAAAGCGGGATCATGAGCTCCTTCACGGACATCCTTAATCCTTTCGTCGGTAGTTTTTTCGGGTGAAGGACCCAAATCTATAACGCACCGGTTCATAAACGACGAGAAGTCCTTAACGTGGTCTTCTTTTATTGCGTCATATCCCTTCTTTTCCGCGGCATTTAGACGCATTAACACTTCTTTAACCGGATCGTCCGCGCGGTTAGTCGTTGATGAAGCGAGGTACATTATAACCTCTCCGGAGTCCCTTACAAGCAGTTGCGAAACGGGATCAAGCAGCGCTCCATCGCAGATTACCCTCACCGCTGTCGCGAATCCGACTTCTGCTTCATGTCCGCTCATGAGGATTGTATTACCGTTTACCGTGCGCAGCGAATCGACAAAAGGCGCGGGCCAGCCGCCTGCGCTTACGCGCTTTCCGGGCCTGCGGTCGTCCATCGCCGTCGCATCCGATATTCCAATACGGTTCATGGTAATATCGAGATTAATTTTCCCGCGCTTATTGCTTTTGTACAGGATACACATTACCTGGTCGGTATGGCTTATAAACATTTCCCTGTCGTACCGTACGCCTTCCTGTGTGTGGTTTATATTGAGAACCCCTTCGATAAGATCAAGGTCTGAGGAGTATTCCTCAGCGCCGGAACTGTTCGGAATCCAGCCTGCTGTAAACGGCAAATGCTGGTTAAGCGCAATGTCAAGCTCGCCTAACAATGCATAATGACGCATACAAGCCGGTGTACCCGCCATATACTGCATTATTAGCTCCTCTGCATGATATATGTCTCCTGATAAAATAAGCTGCCTGATTTCAGGCAGTTTTTCGCGGAGCGACGGATTGTTGCGGTCGATAAACTTACCATACCAAAGCGAATCACCATTGAGCTGTATTCGTTCAATGGCGGTATGTCCGTAGACCATCGCGCCAAGTCTGCCGTTACCCAGCGGCAGCGCATCAAACCATTTGTCTGCCTGGTTGTTGTAACGAATATGAAAAGGATGCTTCATTAAAAATACCTCCATATGTAAACCCGTTTATTTTGCGTGATAAATCTGTTTTTTATATTGTATTAAAACGAGGCTGCTTATAAAAGCAACCTCGTTTTGATTTAAATGCCGGATTCTATTATTTTATTCCTTTAGCTTCCAGGTCTTTCAGATGGTTCTGTGTCATCACGTCTTTTACTTTTTGAAGGCCGGCTTCTTCTATCTCCTTCATTCCCGCCTCGTATGCCGCATTAAACTGCTCATCGTTTTCGGCAAGAACCATTTGAGCGAGGTATTTATTCCAAATATTCTTGATCTTCTGGTATGCAACGCCTTCATCGGAAGCCGGATCGGGATCAAGATTATCAAGACCGAGTTCCCATACGTCCACACCGTATTTGCCAACGTCCTTAAGGTAATCGGTATAGGATGGCGGCGCCATTGCGATCTTCTGCAATCCTCCCCATTTGGATCTCCACATGAGCAGTCTCTGCTCGAATCCGTATTTGTTTTCGAGTGCATCAGGATTTTCTTCCATATCCTTTAATATCTCTGGCTTATATTGAGGTATGCCGTTTACAAAATCAAACGTTTCCCCTTCTCTTCCGAACATGTTTGCTATCTGGCCCGCATCGCTCCAACCGTACTCGAAGAAACGAATAATACGTCCGGGGTTTTTAGCTTTCTTTGTTACCATTGACGCAACCCAGCCGGCGCCTCTTCCGCCTGCGAATTGAGGCTCTTTGTTGTTATATTTCTGGAACTCAAGAGGAATATAAGTATAGCCTTCATCATTTTTCAACTGCTTGATTTTAAGATTATGGTCTTTCCAGATATCAATCGGGAATCTTGCGGTAACGCCCCACTGTGCCGAGTCGACTGTTTCTCCCCATACATCATGTTTCATCATAAGTGTGTCTACACTGATAAGGCCTTCTTTATAAATCTGGTTCAAAAATCTTACCGCTTCGATAAAATTCTCATTCTCGATAACAAGCTTAATTTCTCCATCATCAAGATATGTGTCTCTCCCGTATGTTTCCGGTGCGAAAATACCTGCAAAATACTGCATCGTCAGGTTTCCTGTCAGGCCCCATTGAGTGACATCCAGAGGGGATTCAATTGAGAACGGTTTTACATCCGGATATTTTTGCTTAATATCTCTTAATAACTGAAGCAGTTTATCCGTTGTATCAACCGACGGCTTGCCAAGGCCTTCATAAATGCGTTTCTGGATAAACAGCGATCTTGCGCCGTGTTTTTCAAGACTTTCTTCATACTCTTCCTT
>JAAYBO010000156.1 GCA_012730095.1 Clostridiaceae bacterium | reverse complement strand
GCTTTTTTGCGGGCTTGTTCATCCTTTACTGTCCATGCAACAAGCAGTGGATTGAATATCATGCGGCAAAGAAAGTATCCGAAGGATTTATCGTCAAAACGGTAAGCAATAAAATCGGGACGCGAAAACACATTGACAAACAGGTTAGTCATCAAAAAAGCTTGCCAAAAACCTAACTGGTTCCTATTCTTTAAAAAATTCATTGAAAGCTGTCCCCTGATAATATCGGGGCGGTTTTTCCTGAACCACTGCACTATAAACGGGTTAAATGATTCAATGCAAATAAAGCCGCTGTAATCTTTAATTTCACTGCATACAGCTTCGCATATTTGGGCGGCAGGTTGATTAATGTCCGCTTTTATTTCACAAATAACCGGCATGTCTTCAAGCGTTTTTAAAACGTCTGAAAACAACGGTATCGTTTCATCGGTACCGCATAAACGGCAGCTATTCAGGTCTTTGTAATCGGCCTCTTTTAACTTTATATCATCACCGCACATTCTTTTCAGGTCGTCATCATGGAATACAACAAGCTTCTTATCCTTTGTAAGTCTTACATCCAACTCTACACCGTACCCTTTTTCTTTAGCGTTTTTAAAAGCGGCAATAGAATTTTCCGGAATTCCTTTCCCATGCAGGCCCCTGTGGGCAAACAACAGGCACGGCAATTTTTCAATTCGTCTTTTGGCAGGTTTTATTAAATAAAGAATAACCGCACATATAACTATAAGTATAATAATTGCTGCTATCATGATTAATCTCCCGTATCCATCATTTCAAGCTTGCTTTTAGGCGTTATAGGCTTGCTGTCGCCATGCCGCACCATAAGCATAGTGCAAAACGCAACCGCTGCAAAAAATGCCGCATAAGGGAATAATGTCCTGTACCCCACAAATTCCATCAGCGCTCCTGATAATATCGGAGTAAGTATCTGGGCGGCCATTGAAAAAGTATAATAATAACCGGTATATTTTCCAACATCCGATCCCTTCGCCATTTCCACAACCATCGGATATGAATTAACATTGATTGCAGCCCACGCGGTTCCTATCAATATAAGAAAGACCGTGAGAACAGGATGGTATGATGTCAGCAGAAACGCTCCGCAAAACGAAGCAAACATTAATATGAGCCCTAAAAGAATGGTTTTCCTTCTTCCTATCCTTGAAGCAAGAAATCCGACGGGGATAAACGCAATAACAGCGGCAACAGTTGCGATTAGCTGGTTGCTTGCAAATCCCCCGCCCGCTATTTTCAAAAAATCCTGCGCATATTTTGAAAATGCGGTGGTAACAGCGTTATATGCCATAAACCACATAAATATTGAAACAAGGATAAATATAAGGCTTCTTTTTACTTCAGGAGGCAGTTTAGTTTTCTCACCCGAACCGGTATCTTTTTCTGCCATTCCATGGCCATTTATTTTCTCCATTTCCTTAACGAGCTTGTTTTCCTTAACCGATAAAGCAAGGATCACAACGGATATGACCATAAGAGCGGCGACAATTGCAAATATAGGAAGGTAATCCGGTTTTCCCTCCTTTGGAACCATTACTGCAATAAGCACAAGCGATACCGCGCCTCCTATTGCACCCATAAGGTTTATTACCGCGTTTGCTTTTGACCTTAAAGGTTTAGGGGTAACATCGGGCATAAGAGCAACGGCCGGGGAACGGTATGTACTCATAAAAACCAAAGCAAAGAATAAAGCTGTTAAAAACAATGGAAGGACGGCTATATTATCGGCAAATGGCATGAACATCATTGAAACAACCGCTAACGCGGTGCCGCCCAAAATAAACGGCATTCTTTTGCCAATCGGCGTTTTCACCCTGTCCGAAAGAGCACCGAAAAGCGGCAGCATAAACAGCGCCAGAACGTTATCCATCGCCATAACCACACCAGCCATTGTATCTCCTATTTTGAATGTATTTTTTAATATCAGTGGGACAAGGCTGTCATATACCTGCCAGAATGCACAGATTGATAAAAACGCAAGACCGATAATAAAAGTGCGTTTGTAATTAAGTTTCATTTCCTATACCTCCGGTTTTAAAAAATAGACAACTGATACATTTGAAGCATATCATTTATACTGAAACAGTGTCAACAGCAGATTTAGCGGCCTCATTATCCAGTCTCCCAAACGCGACGGACAGCATAAGTTTTGTGCTCTGATTTACTACGGGTAAAATTTTTACATTGTATCCCTCTGAGTTAAAAGCACGTTCAAGAATATTAAAATGGATCGGAGACATTTGCGGTGCAAGAATTATGTGAGTTGGTCTTTCTTTTCTGTTAAATGCTCTTGACAGTAGAGAATTAGCAGTCCTTTGCTGATGGCTATTATTCTGCTCATTCATAGCCGCCAGCAAAGAACGTATTCTTATTTTAGCCGCACCGAGGTTACTAACCTCATCAATTTTTATAACAGTATGTATTTTGCCCGCAGGCTCAAGTATTTCCTGTACCTGTTCAACTGTTGTCGAACCAATATCAATCCCAACACGGACAACATCCATACAGATGCTCCCTTTCAAATGTAATAATGATATGCCCTGATTATTTCCCCGGCAAAATTAAAAGGTAATGCAAATAAAAAGACGGCTAAATCAGTAAAAAAAATTGTACAAAAATAAGACTGGTCGTATCATATTACAAAAGGAGGTAATTTACAAATTGATTTGCTTTTAATAATTCTTTATAGGTAGGCTAAAAACAAT
>JAAYBO010000016.1 GCA_012730095.1 Clostridiaceae bacterium | reverse complement strand
TGCGGCGAACCCCATTGAAATACTAAGCTGTATTTTTGTACCGCGGGCGATTTTCAGTTTTTGCTTTATCGATTGAATCATTGATTCGGCACGTTTTTCACTTGTGCGCGGCAGCAGAATTACAAACTCGTCTCCGCCCCATCTTGCAACTATATCTTCCTTACGGCATACTTTTTTTAGCGTGTTGGCAATTTCCTGTAAAATTTTATCTCCTTCAAAATGTCCAAAAATGTCGTTTGTTATTTTAAGCCCGTTAACGTCGCCGATTATTATTGAAAGCGGATAGTACTTCTCCTCGTCAAGCTGCGCCAACATCGTTTCAAAATAAGCACGGTTGTACAAATCGGTAAGCTTGTCTCTTTGAGCCGCCCTTTGCACGTCATGAAACAACCGTATGTTTTCTATCGACGTCGCTAACTGGCTGCATAGCGGAGTCAGCATATGCAGATAATTTTCAGGGATTGTATAACGGGAATAAAGGTTGTCAAACAGAACAAGTCCAACCCGTCTTGTATTTGTTAAAAGAGGAACCCAGTAACCTGTTTTTTTGCCGACAGCCATCGGCTCTTTAAGGAAATGCGGAAGATTACGCACTTCACCGACAAGCGATTCAGTACCCCACGAAGTAACACAATAGCCGAATTCTATTTTATCGTTATTTATATGATTATATACAAAAATAGTTATACGATCAAAATTTAGAAGAGAAACCGCATGCTTTGCAAATATTACAACAAGTTTCTCAATTGAGTCCGCAGCATTTAAAATATTGGACATCTCTATTGTTTTATTGAAAAAAGTGCTGTATCTTTGCTCATTTATAGAAGAAAGCATCTGCTGTATTCCTATTGCCACCAGGTTTCCCAGAATCTCAAAATAACGGACATAACCTTTTAGTGTTTTTTTACTTTTTACCAGTATCAGGCCAAGAAGCTCTTTATTATTGATTAACGGCACATATAGAATCCATATATTCCTTTCTTTCATCAGGATGGTCTTCTTTTCTTTCGCAACGCCTTCGGGAAGCTGGTATAAAGGTATAAGATCATCTCCCTGCGATATGCTTTTATAATTGCATATCACTTCCTCTTTAAGGACCCTTTGGTTTTCATCCAATATATATAATTGGAACTGAGAAATGAAACATCTCAAATTTTTGTAAAGGTATCCGCAAACACTTTCGTACGAAGCGTCCAATGCATTCGCTGATGTGAGCATTTCAACAGCCTTTATTCCTGTTTCAAGTATTATGCTTCCTTCTTCTTTATTCATGATTATCGAGTCTCCCACATCATGTTCAAAAGGTCAATTATGCCCTCGTCCAGTTTTCTTATTGTTTGATCGGCCAATGTGTCAGTATCCTCTTCTCCTCTGGAAAAAGACTCCCAAAAAAACTGTGCGATATGCTCCACAGTAATCTGCTCTATAGCGCGAATTAGAGGGTGGAAAAAATATGTAGCTGAATTCATATGTTCTTTCTTCAACGTTTGAATGATCGGGTTCGAGTCGTATTCAGACCAGAACCCCGAATCATAGGGAGGCGTATACCCATTTAACGCACAAAGCGCCGAAAGAACGTCTTCCTCTGTAAGACATTCAACTAAATTCCATGCGCTTTCAGGATGTATGCACTGTGAAGAAACAGTTAGAACCGATCCCCCGCTGAAAGTTTTTCCGCTCGGTACCAGGCTGGGCACCGGATAAACATAAACATTCTGTTGTTCACGTTTGTTTAGAATATCCGATACAACACTTGTTGCGTTTCCAACAAAAAAAGTAAACTGGTCGGTATTTAAAAATCGTCTGTAGATGGAATACCTATCGGTATTAAGCGGCTTAATATCGGACTGTGATAGCCTGAGCAATTTAGAAAGAAAATTAAGAGTTTGTTTTGATACATCATTACAAAATATTTCATTTGTATCCGCTGTAATTTCAGGGAATTTCCATCCCGCTTTAAACAGCCATACACATAACCGATGCGTTGTTCCCATTTCAGGACGTATTGGATGGGCAAACGGAATATGTTCGGTATTGCCAATAGACTTATAATATTTATATACTTCTCCGCAAACTGATGAAAAACCATCCCAATCACTGATATCCTCAGCGTTTATACCTAAAATATCAATAGGCCTTTTCTTGGCTAACAGAACATATGTCTCAGACAAAAAAGGCACCGCATAATTTGTTCCGCCGGATTCTATGCAATCTTTCATCCATTCTGCCAGGCACGGCTTTACCTTGAATGTTAAGGGAACCGGTGCAATATACCCAAGGTAATTCAGCGTATGAACCCATGTTGTGCCCAGAGAAAAAACATCGGGACCTGCGTTGTTCTTAAACGCATCAATTATAGTGTCATATGCTCTATTCCATGTGAGAAACCTTAGTTCTGCCCTTATATTCAGTTTTTCTTCCAATTTCCTGAACAGCTTCTTATATAACACTGATTCTTCGGCAACATTTGAAGATATTAACCATACCCTGAGTGGAATCCGCGCCAATAAAATCACCTACCCCCGGTTCCACAATTGCGTAGAAGAACACGTATTTATCGGCAAAATAACGGAGCTCTGCCTGAATGAGGCTCCCATATAAATATAATACCACCATTAAATGTTGTTGAACATATTATTATTTTTTTTAAATAATGGAAAAAACTGCTCAGCAATTTCAACACACAAGCTGCATATACAAGCAGTGAGGCGAGTCGGAACGATAACTTTATTTTTAACAAATTATCAATTATACAATTCAGGAAGGCGTTTCAATGATAACGGGCAATATCATCGGTTTACGCTTCGTTTTCTGATAAACGTAAGAACCCAGCTCATCTTTTATATTGTTTTTTACCGCGTTGTAGCTATTTTTCTTTTTATTCATGCTTTTTTCAATGGATTCTTTGGCTATAACCCTTATTTCATCCATCAGCGTTTCGGCTTCCTTCACATAAACAAAGCCGCGTGATATCACATCAGGTTCACAGACTACTTTACCTTTTGAGTTCAAAACCGCTACAATAACAATTAAACCATCTTCCGACAGGTGTTTTCTGTCCCTTAAAACAATATTGCCCACATCACCTACACCCAAACCATCGACAAGAATACTGCCCGATTGAACGGAACCGGTTATTTGGGCTTTCTTACGCGTTAATTCAAGAATTTGTCCGTTCTCTATTAAGAATATATCCTGTTCGTTCATACCCAGGGACTGAGCAAGGTTCGCGTGCTGTTTCAGGTGCCGAAACTCACCATGAACGGGCATAAAGAATTTTGGCTTAACTAAGCGGTGCATCAGCTTAAGTTCCTCCTGCTTTGCGTGTCCGGAAACATGGATATCCGCTAAATCCTCATATATAACATCAGCGCCCTGCTTAAACAAATCATTTATTACACGGGAAACAAATTTCTCATTACCCGGAACAGGACTTGCAGAAATAATAACCAGATCTCCTTTTTCAATCCCCACTTTTCGATGCGTTGCCAGTGCAATTCTTGTAAGCGCGGACATTGGTTCACCCTGGCTTCCGGTTGTAATCATTACTATTTGTTCCGGCGGGAGCTTTTGTATTTTCTCAATATCCATCAGCGTGTCAGAGGGAATATTTAGATATCCCAGCTTCATCGCCGTTTTAGCCACATTAATCATGCTTCTTCCGCTTAACGCAACCTTACGGTTGAATTTCACTGCAGAGTTAACTATCTGCTGTATTCTGTGGATATTTGAAGCAAATGTGGCCGCAATTATTCTTGATTTTGCGCTTTTAAACACATTATCAAGTGTTTCGCCAACCGTCTTTTCGCTCATTGTATAACCGGGCCGTTCAACATTGGTACTATCCGCCATAAGAAGAAGTACGCCTTTTTTCCCAATCTCAGCAATGCGTGCAAGATCAATCGGTTCACCTTCAATAGGCGTCTGATCAATTTTAAAGTCGGATGTATGCAGGATCATACCAACCGGAGTATCAATCGCAAGAGCCACGGAATCTGCAATGCTGTGAGTAGAACGTATGAATTCAATCTTAAAAGCTCCTAACTGTATAGTCTGACCGGCCTTTATGATTTTCAAAGTAACCTCGTTCTGCATCTGGTGTTCGGCCAACTTGTTTTCTATCAGAGCAAGAGTCAGTTCCGTTCCGTAAACCGGGGCGTTTACCCTTTTCAGAACATACGGCAAAGCGCCGATATGGTCTTCATGGCCATGCGTTACTATAATTCCCTTTAGTTTTTCACTGTTCTTCTCGATATATGTCACATCGGGAATGACAAGGTCTATTCCTAACATTTCATCTTCAGGAAAAGCTAATCCGCAGTCAACAACAAACATGTTTTCACCGTATTCAAAAACAGTCATGTTCTTGCCGATTTCTTCAAGCCCACCCAATGGAATGACCTTCAATGTATTCTTTTTTCTGTTTGCCACTAATTTTCCTCCATGTCTTTTTCTTATTTATCTGAACATATATTTTATTCTTTATCAATAAGGTAAAAATATTAATAAGGTAAAAATATACTAACTTCAAGATTATATCACAAACTATTGTTCAAATGCAATTATTTTCCATTTTGTGGAATGCTGTATATGAATTACACAACTATTGTACAATAGTTCAAAAAGTGAGCTTCGGACATTATTCCCGCGTGGCCTGCTTCGTGGGCCGAGGCATTACTGTCACATTCCGGCAGGTACACAGCTTTTCTTCGGGTGTTTCGTTTACTGTGTGTCCTGCTTGGCCAGTTCGTAAACTGCATGTGTTTTTTCGACAATAGCGCTCCATTTATACTTTTCATTTATCGTGTTCCACGCATTTTTTGTTATATCGATAACTAAGTCCGGGCTTGTCATTAGCTCAATAATGCAATCGGCCAGAAGGTCGGAACGTCCGGTGCGGAATTTCATTCCATTAAAACGATTTGTAACAATTTCATTAAAGCCTCCCGCTTCGGAAACCACCACCGGCAGATTGGCTACCATTGCCTCCAGGGCGACTATTCCAAAGGGCTCATAAAGGCTTGGGAAAACGGCAATATCCACGCATTTATACATTTTACACAGTTCCTCATCGTTTATATATCCGGTAAAATGAACCCTGTCGGCCACACCATTCTCGATAGCTTTTTTCTCTAACGTATCACGTTCTGGCCCGCTGCCCGCGATAATAAATCTTACATCTCTGTATCTTGACAAAATTATTGGAACCGCATCCATTAAAACGTGCACACCTTTTTCATTTACAAGCCTGCCGATGAAAAAAACTATCTTCTCATTATCCGCCGCATATTTTTTACGAAAATCCATATCTTTTGGAATAAGGTTTAATTTTTCCGGCTCGATACCATTCGGTATGACATGGATATTGTCCTCAGTTCTGTCAAAAAGCGTGTTTACCTCGTTTTTCATATACATGCTGTTTACAATTACGTGTTTAATGCCGTGAACCATTTTCTTCTCGACATTGTTGATAAATGATTGTATTTCATTATGAATACCCGCATTTCTGCCGTATTCTGTGGAGTGGATAGTACACACCTGTCTTATTGGATATACCCTTTCCATACCTTTTCCCGCAAAAGCGACAAGCCAGTCATGCAAATGAATTACATCAAACATTTCGCCATTTCTTATAATTTCAACGGCTTTCTCAAACATTGAAAAGTTCATTTGAAGCACGCCGTTTATAAAATTTATTGGTTTCACATAATAACTGCTTACACAATATATCCTTTCATTTCCTGATAAATAAAATTCTTCCTCGCCCTCAACGCTTGTTATTACCGTAACATTATGTCCTTGTTCCGACAATCCCCGGGAAAGATGATAAACAACCCTCGATATACCTCCAATTATTCTTGGAGGATACTCCCATGAGAACATGAGGATGTTCATAGTGTTCACCTCCGGTATATACTT
>JAAYBO010000155.1 GCA_012730095.1 Clostridiaceae bacterium | reverse complement strand
GGTATTAAACCTCGCCGTCGGCTTGTGTACGCCTCCGGTTGGTTCTGCCCTGTTTGTCGGCTGTGCTATTGGAAAGATTTCAATTGAAAAAGCGACAAAGGCTTTACTGCCTTTTTATATTGCGATGTTCGTTACTTTATTGCTGGTGACTTACATCCCGGAGATAGTACTTTTTATACCGCGATTAATAGCTAAATAACGGGATATCATGTGTGCAAAGAATAGCCCGTTTATCCGCGATTATATCGCAAAAGTTTTACAAAACACTAAAAAAAGATGATATTTGACGGATTTGAAAATATGCATAATTCAATTGTCCGAAGACACTTCCCTCTATAGGCTGTGGACAATCTGCGCAGCGGGCGATCCATTGCCGGGTTTCTTAAACAAAATCCGGCAATGGGCGACCCGTAATACTTGACTCCTAAGCTGATTTTAGTAACAGGCACCATCCGCCTATGGAGGCAGGGTACATTTTCCGCCTTGTTTAAATAAACCTGGGAGGTGATAAAGATCAGTAAACATTTTTTTAATATTATTGTCTCGCAGCTTAACTGCATTTCGCGGATAGCGGCTATGGAGAATGCTGAAAAAACGCAATTGTTTACCAAACAGGTTATAGATAATTTAAGATACAGGTATTGCAGGGAAGGCCAGATAGTAAAGATTACCGAGGAACTTGAAGCTGCAAAAAACCTGCTGGAAATGTTTAAGGTTCGATATGGTGATGTATTGAGCTATAAAATTGATATTGATAAGACTTGCGTTGACATATATATACCTCACTATACTGTTTTGACTTTTGTTGATGAATCAATTTACAAATCATTTGACAAGCGGGAAGGGGATTTTTTTATACAGGTTTCAGTTCAAAAGAGAAATGAATATGCGGAAATATCCATAACAGACAACGGAAAAGGATTTGATGAAGTCAGTGATTTGAATAATGGATATGGCTCGGTACAATCAATCAAGAACAGACTGATACAGCATTACGGCCCTGAGCATGTACTTAAGTTTGAAAACTTGGAAAATGGATTTTCCGCAGTGAAAATTCTTATTACGGTTTGACAGCCTCTTTATTTTGCTTTTATAGCCTTAAGAACTTCCGCCATGTTTTTCCCGAGGGTCACCATCGTGTTCAGCCCTTCTTCGTCGTTTTCTACAGTACCGGCAGCGTTGCCGATACCCTGGTTCCAATAACTGGACCCGACAATAATGCATTCCGATATCGTAAACAGGTTATTCATCGCATTGAAAGCCACAAGAGCCCCGTTCCGCCTGACTGCCACTACACTGGCGCAAACCTTTCCTTTGAGAAGCTTTACAGGCCTTGCAGCATAGCCGACCCGGTCAATAAAAGCTTTCATCTGGCTGCACATGTCTCCGAAATAAACAGGTGCGCCAAGAATAATTCCATCCGCCTGTTCTATTTTCTCAATGGATTGATTGACGATATCATCATTAAAAACGCATCTTCCGTTTTTCAACTCCCTGCATTTTCCACAGGCAATACAGCCGTGGATATCACGGGTTCCAACATGTGCAAGCTCCGTTTCAATGCCTTCTTTTTCCAGTGTTTTCAGAACAGTATCAAGTAGTATGTATGTGTTTCCTTTTGCCCTTGGGCTTCCGTTAAACGCAACTACTTTCATATAATCATCCTTTCGCTTAATATTTTTTATTAAAAATTTTACCTCTTTATATTAAATATATAGCGCGGAGTAATATCTGTCAAAGCCGGTGCCGTGAATTTCCGCCATTTTAAAGTACAGAATAGTCAATTAGTCCTAATGGTAACAGGACAATAGTTCTATTTGTTAATAGGACATTTAGATGGTGTAATAATACGTTGGAAGTCAATATTGAAAATAATTCCATTAACGCAATCATAAGGCGGTTGTCAGAGATGTGTGAGTTTTCCGATATATCAATAAAAGAACTGCCGATGGAAAAAATAATAACCGAAATCTATGAAAGCAAAGGTTTGAAAGAGTAATCTATTTTTACTAAATCAGATATGCTATAATCTTTCATAGATATTTACTTTGTCATTTATATATGTCATCGGAAGATACCGCCCTCTATAAATCGGTGATAATAAAGATGGAAATAATAGCTTCTTTGGCTTAGGTGGAGTTCAGGTCTCGCCTGTTTCCCCGGTGAAGCGAATGACTTCGGGTTATGGGGGTAATATGTATGTATAAAGTAGTTCTTGTCGAAGATGAAGAGATTTTCAGGAAGGTACTGCCTGAAATAATCGATTGGAAGGCATTAGGTTTTGAAATTGTCAAAATTGTGGAAAATGGACGGAAGGCTTTGGAATACCTACAAGAAGAGCAGGTAGATGTCATATTGACCGATATTAGAATGCCGGTCTTGAATGGTTTGGATCTTGCCATGGAAGTGAAAAACCGTTACCCTATGACAAAGATCATCCTGCTAAGTGCCTTCAATGAATTTGATTATGCCAGAAAGGGAATCGACTGCGGTGTATATGGTTATATCCTCAAATCCGAAGGTGAAGAAGAAATCGAAAGATACTTCAGAAACCTGAAGAAAACTCTCGACAGCGAATTTTTCTATGAGAATAGAGATATGTGGGGGAAAAGGGAACTATTTGCACAATACATTATAAAAGATAAAGCCGTTCCTGCCGGTAAAGTCCAGGATATCGCAAAAAAAGCGCGTCTCCCGGTTACATATGAAAACTGTACAGTTTCGATTTTCGAACTTGACGAGAGGAGATACCTCGATTATTTATACGATACCGAATATATTGCACAATTAATTTTTCATACCAGAAACTTTCTAATTTCTCGAATAGAATTAAAACAAATGGGTTATGTCCTTATATTGAATTCAACAGTGTATGTAATATGGAACATTGAAAAGCAAAAGGCGTTAAAAAGGCTTGGAGCCATATTTGCCGATCTTTGTTCAGAGATTCAGTTATATGATAACGGTGAAGAACCCCAAATCAGTATTACCTGTGCTGTTGGTATGCCCGGAAGTGACATTGCCGGGCTGCAATATTCCTACCGCAAAG
>JAAYBO010000154.1 GCA_012730095.1 Clostridiaceae bacterium | reverse complement strand
CCTTCCGCCCATGAGCTTGCTTTTTGATAAAATGCCTGGATACCGATCTCGACCACATTGGAAAAGGATGAATAGACAAAGGAACCATTGGGCTTTTGAAACACAAAGCGCATCCGGAAATAGTACGTATTTTCTTTAATGTTTACTTCACCCCATCCGCCTTCATCGATGGGGTCAAAATCGATATTATTCCAAAGTTCCTGGCTTCCTGTCATTATTTGTGTATCCCCTTTTTCGGATGCCCATTTGTCATTTCCGATTTTCCAGTCTATCTCGTTCCATACTTTCGTTTTTTTGTTCAGTTCCTTGATGCTTTCAGGTATATCGCAGGTAAAGTAGAAATACGGCTGGCCGGTGTCTTCGCGATTTTTCAGCTCGCCCTTCAGCGTTCCCGATTCCTGAAGGCTATCCGGTAATTTGCCCGCTGCATCTTTTCCGATGGCAGCAACATCGGAATATGGAAAGGTAACAACCCTGTAACCCCATGTGCCGGTAGCAGAATCATAGACACTATATTCATACACATAACGGCAGCGGAAGTAATATGTGTTATTTTGCAAATCAAATTTATCAACCTGAAGACTTTCGGGAAATACCGGATTATCAAAGGAATTGTCGACGTTATGGAAAATGTTGCCTATTCCTATAATGGCCCAGGATGCATCATTGGAATCATAATATTCGTACAAACCCGTTTCGTAAATACCATCCCATTTGTTATCAAATTTCCATGGACCGTCATTGACTTTCCAATCAAACTCGCATAAGAAATCCCCTCTTTCGATTATTAACTGCATTATTCTGTCCGAATGAGTCAGCCGAAGCATAAGATCCCCATACTCATTGGTTCGCACAGTAAAGCTTGCCGGTTTTTCAAGATCAGGTATTTCCTCCTCCTGTGCATATGCAGGTAAAAACGTAGTTAGCAACATACAAATAATGAAAAATACAATGATTTTTTTGTACATAACAAAACCCCCATAATAATTATTAAATTTTCATCAGCATAAATATATTGATAATAACTATTATAGTGGGTTCTTCGCTTGCGAATAGATTGAATATGTTTAAAAAAAGTTCAAATATTGCGATTTTTGGCGTTTGTCTTTCCCTTGTATTTCTATTACTTACTTATAAAGCCATTTGTAGATATAATAGGAGTTTCTTACTTTTGTGATGTACTCCTGTGTTTCACGAAAACTAATCGCGGTCGGGAAATCTTCAGCCAGCGTTCCAATATTACTTATCATCCATTTTTTAACATTCCCGGCGCCGCCGTTATATGCCGCCAATGCTTTATCGATATCCCCTTCAAACATATTAAGCATGGAATGAACATAGAATGAGCCAAATTTTATATTTATTTCAGGATTTAACAGATCGTCTTCGGTAATCGATAATCCTAAACGCGACGCAATATCTTTTCCGGTAGGAGGCATGATCTGCATAAGCCCTATTGCACCTGCGCTGGATACTGCATCATGCCTGAAATGGCTTTCTTCTCTTATTACAGCCCATACCAGCTCCGGTTCCAAATCATACTTTTCAGCAGTCTCATGGACAAGTTCATTAAATCCTCTTGGATAGGCAAGCTCATAGCCTCTTCTTGTAGGTTTGTCATTCAGCGATCTTATCCCCCACAGAATTGAATTATAGTATTCTCCCTTTTCCATAAACCAGTCACCTAAGGCCAGTTTTTCCTCAAGATCGGTTTCTTTTGACCCTATTGCCACTTCAATTGCTGCAGCATCCAAATAACCGTCCGTTTCATATTGGGCAGCCCTTTTTAAATAATCAGGCCTGTCGTAAACCATGTTATAAACTTGCGGATATATGGGTTCTTTTCCGATCCTAACCATCCACGCAGGATAATTTGAAAGAACATCAATTAGCTTATCCGTATCATCGATACCGGAACGTTTTGATAAAATATATGCCCTGTATGCCGCATCATCCTGATAGGTGCTTGCCGTTTCCGCTAAACGGGCATATGTTTCAACGGCCTCTCCCCACATTCCCGCAATATCCCAGATACGTGCGGCTTGCCAAAGGGAAACCGCTTCATTGCTTGTGCTGAAAACATCAGCCGCTTTCATTGTATTTCCGCTGTTTTGAAGAATAATGCCGCGCCGGTATGCTCCTTTTTCGCCAATAGATGAGTATATATTCACCGCGGCGGTTGTCTGGCCTGCCGACTCAAGGCACCGCGCATACCACCAGGCAATGCCGGAGTTTTCCGGCTCCAGCTCATATAACCGCTTGTAAAAAGGCAGTGCCCGTTTAAGGGCATTTTGTTCTGCCAGAGCCTGGGCATAATATTTTATAATTGATATATCCGTGTTATTACCGGAATTATCCTCAACGACAGGCTTTAAAACTTCTTCGGCCGCTTTCCATTCTTTTTTATTAATGTAAGCTTCGCCTATTCTTTCCGGTTTTGTATTCAATTCCATCAATGCCTGCAGTGCCTCGTCATGTGGCAAAAGTTCCAGATATTCGCTTTCCGCTTCATCGGTTTTGCCAACTGATAAAAGTTGTGAAGCAAGCTTGAAATGGATCTCCTGCGTGTAGTACAACGAAAGAGCGGCATAATAATGCTCTGACGCATCTTTGCCCTCTCTTTCATAACGGTTTGCAAGTACAAGGTTCGAATAATACCCTAAAGCACTTTCTTCGTTTATCAGCGGTATGATCCTTTCATCTTCCGCAGCTCGTTTACCTGATTCCAATTCTGTCAGCAATTCATTAATTGTTGCCGGAACAATTGTAGTAGTTGGAGTAACCGATACCGAATTAGGCACGCTGTCTTCCTCATCGGTTTGAACAATGTCTCCGGATTGTTCTTTAAATACAGGAGCATTCTGTGTGTTTATAAGATAAATAACGATAGCAGTCAAAATTGGAATTAAGATTAAAAGTACGATGACAGCCTTCTTTTTCAATACATCCAAACCCCTTCGATACGTTTTAGATTAACACCAGGCTTTTACATCAACTATTGTATCATTTTTTATCCCTTTTTTGAATGAGTTTAGATATGAATTAGGAAACGAAACACCCGAAGCAAAGCCGCGTACCTACCGGAACGCGGCAGCAATGCTTCGGCCCGTTAAGCAGGCCCCGCGGTAATAATGTTCAAACTTTTCTATCTGAACTATTGTACAATAACGTCAACAAAGAGCTTCATTTGCAAGAGCTATACAGTTCAGCTCGGGCAAGTCGAAACTCGCAAAAATGCTTTGAAATATTTTTTGTATGAAGCATTTTTGCTCAAACAGT
>JAAYBO010000153.1 GCA_012730095.1 Clostridiaceae bacterium | reverse complement strand
CTTGATATAACCGGAATGACGCATGAAGGGCTCGGTGTCGGAAGAAAAAACGGCATGGCCGTATTTGTCGAGGACGCTGTTTTGGGTGAAAAAGTATTCGCGAGAATAACAAGGTTGCATAAAAATTATGCCGTCGCGGAAGTAGAAGAATGGCTTAATAAAAACCAGCACCGGCAGGAGCCTTTCTGCCCAGTTTATGGGCGGTGCGGCGGGTGCAGCCTGCAGCATATGTCTTACCGGATGCAGCTTGAATTCAAGCACGGGGTCGTTAAGGACGCCCTGGAACATATAGGCGGTTTTCAGGGTATAACCGTAAACCCCGTAATAGGAATGAATAACCCGATGCATTACAGGAATAAAGCCCAGTACCCTGCCGGTATCGGCAGTGACGGCAGACCAGTGACAGGTTTTTACGCGAAGAAAAGCCATCAAATTATTGATTTTGAAAGCTGTGCAATACAGGATGAGATTAGCGTTAAAATACGAAATCATATAATTGAAGCCTTTCGTGAAGCCGGCATTCCCGCTTACGACGAAACCACCGGCAAAGGAATACTTCGCCAGGTCATAACGAGAACGGCAAGCACCGGAGTTATGATAATCCTGGTTGTCACAACTGAAAAGATACCGGGGCTGAAATCCTTAATACAAGGTATTTCAGCAAGATTTCCCGAAGTCAAAAGCATTGTGCTTAATATAAACAACAAAAAAGGCAGTGTTATTCCCGGAGACAAGAATATAACCGTTTACGGGCAGGACACAATAGCAGACAAGCTTGGAAATTATGTCTTTCATATCTCACCGCTCTCCTTTTTCCAGGTAAATCCCGTACAGACAGAAATCTTGTATGAAAAGGTTCTGGAATATGCCGCTCTCACCGGAAACGAGACCGTCTTTGATTTATACTGCGGAATTGGGACGATATCTATTTTTCTTGCAGGAAAGACCAAAAGAGTAATCGGTGTTGAATCGGTAAAAGAAGCGGTTGAGATGGCAGAGCGGAACAAGCTTGTAAACAATGTTTCAAACATTGAATTTTATAACGGGAAAGCTGAGGATATAACGGCCAAATTTTATAAAAAAGGTATTAAGGCCGATGTAGTTGTTGTTGATCCTCCGAGAAAAGGCTGTGACGGAAAACTTCTTGAAACAATGGCAGGCATGCGGCCAACCCGAATAGTCTATGTTTCATGCAACCCATCAACTCTTGCGCGAGATTTGAAGTACCTCGGCGAAAACGGTTATCGCATTGAACAGGTGCAGCCCGTTGATATGTTCCCGTGGACATACCACGTTGAGTGCGTCACATTGATGTCGCGGCTGTAAGCCTTGATTTTACTGGGTTTTCGGGAGTACATCCAAGTTGTCTACTCAACCTAAAGAGGCGAAATACGTACATGGAAACAAATCGACGATTATTTTAGAGGTAAAATTTGAGCTCAAAAATTAGCAGGGTTGAGTTGACAGAATAGATAACGGCCTTTTTTTATAGGGGTTGAGGAGATGGAATAGATGTGATAAAGTGAATAAATAGACTAATCATAATATCATATTATTGACACAATGTTAAATAGGCTTATTTTATAAAGGGGAATAAATAAATGATAAAT
>JAAYBO010000376.1 GCA_012730095.1 Clostridiaceae bacterium | reverse complement strand
GTAAACGTGGGTAAACCGGAAAGAACCATAAAGATGCTGAAAAGCGGCTGGTAAATAAAATTCCCTGTGTATATAATAACGAAACAGCTAACCGGCACATTGTACCAATTAGCTGTTTCTGATCTGGCAAAGGACACGACGATTGATACAATGCACCTGTTTTACATAGAATGCACCCACTTTCAAGTGTTGTTTCTTGATGCTTACCGTCTGTGGCATAGCGTACAGAAAGGACTAAAGGGACAAAAAGCGGCTCTTGCCTGTTCTTGCTAGGGCAATGAGTACCGATATTGAGCCCCCATGTTCTTTCTGATATGTAAAATGTCAATCATCAATGGACCGTATATGTCCTTGAGGACATGTTCCTTCAGTACTCTCATACCACCCCGGATAATCATGGGCATATATAGGTTTGTAAGGCATTGGTTCACCTCGCTTTCTGGGAATAGAAAAAGCCCTCGTGGGTTGATCCCATGAAGGCTTTTCATAATTCTATTTTGCTATCTTAATATTAACACAAAGTCAATAGTGACAAACAGTGACATATACTGTCAAGATTTAGTTATTGTGGCTTTACACAATACCCAATCATAAAGAGCGCTGACTGAAGAGCTGTCGTTTGATCTTCAGGTCGTAGATTACTAAATTTTGTTGTAGTTCTTAATGTAATTTCCTTTAACAGCCAATTTGCTCTTATGTTACACTCCAAATGACTTTGAGGATTATTCAAAAGTTCAGGGAAAACAAATTTGTCTGAACTTGGATTTCGCCGATTATAGTCGCTGCTTACAAATTGGCTTTCTTTACCTCTGCCCCAGGCAAACTTAAGTGAGTCTGGGATGCAAGGTAGATTAGTTTCTTCACAATACATTCTAACCAGAAGGCCAAGTGCCGCGCCAACCCTACCATCATACATGATGAAATCTTCTACGAATAATGAGTAAATTTTTGTGAATCCAGAATTGATGAATATACCAGTTGAATAATATTCACCACTGCTTCTATCAGATCTTAGCTTTGTTCTTACGTTCGTCAAATAATTGCTGAGAGAATCTCCTAAATCAGATATCTTTACATCATTGTGTCGCTTAACACCACCCCACTTCAAAATATCGAGGCAACAATTTCTGCAGGTAGTGCTATCGTCGTTTTTCAGCCCTTCTTTCAGGTGCTGTGAGATTATCTTAGTTATTGCCTGTGTTTCATAAAATGTATTTCCGGTGGCAAGTTCATTGGTTGTCAAGCTGAGAAAAGAGAAATCCCATGCATATTTTTCGAATGCAGCATAAATAGAGTTGCATTCCCAGAACCTATGTATTTTTTTTAAATAGTATGAATGATGGAACACACCTGGTGCATCCATTCTCTGGGCAATCCATTAAATGAAACCATTCACATGATAATCGTTAACAAACTCAGATCTTCTCATGCATTCCCTTTCAAAAAACTATATTATTTGGATACTAATCTTGCTATTAACCAACACTGTAATTATAATATAAATTATAGCATAGAAAAAGCCCTGCCGTGAAGCCGGTAAACCCAGCTAAGGTCGAAATGCGCTCGACAGCTATCTGTTCCCATGTCTTGAAACATAAATTACATAAGTCTTATAATGCTCATGACAGTATACCAAGTTGCACTGGTAGCAATAAGCATCGGTTCCTTTAGTGAATTTGCAGTTAGCCGTCATATAATTGTTGAGATCGCGCAAATCCCCCACCTTTAAAAGGGAGACGACAGAGGTCACATGTTCACGCGGTATGGCCTGTGAACCAGTGATGCCCTGGAATAAAAAGGGGTTACGGTCAGCTTCGCTTTGAAAAACTTCATCCATGAAGCCTCCAATCTTTTTCAGTCGTCCGAAACCCACAGCCTTTTTTCCACATTCTGCGCAAGTGACAATGAATCCCTTTAGACCCTGGTTCAAAATTTCGCTACGCTTATCCATAATGTACTCTTCCTTTACATTTCCAGCATCAAGCTTTTTCCCGGCCACCGTTCCATACTGGAGGCTGGAAGTGCGGCGGAAAGCGTACACAGCTGAAACAACGCTCTTTGCGCGCTACTGCCATATCAATGTCCATCAAAAATGGGATCCCATCGTTGAAAACCCTCTCGTATCGGATGCCTACGCTAATTTCTGAGCAGTCATAGTCCTCAATATACCCCTCGTATACAGGGCAGTAGAACGATTCTCGCTTATCGTCATTGTTCTTTTCCCGTGGCAATTCCTCCGGAAGCACTTGGTCTATAGGCACTTCCTGATACAACTCATGCATTGGGATACCTCCAGTCTTATTTGGCTAACAGTCTCTTTGCTGTCTCCATCACACTGAGCATCTGATACTTAATTAGGAACAAAGCGTTACTATACTGTGGTTCGGTGTCTTTTAGCTTCTCAATTAACGGAAATACATACTCCTCGGTCTCGACGATGTAAGTGATCATCTTATCTTTGTCAAATCCTGTAGCCATCATCGACAAGTTATTGCATCGGTCCATAATCTTAACGAGGGAAGCGGCCGAGTTTTCCATGATGCGGGCGTGGTAACGTTTCTTGAAAACGCTTCTCTCTTCTCCCGGCAATTCTGCTTTGCTTACCCTATCTACGATATCCTTCACCTTATCATTGGCGGGCAACTCATCAAGTGTTACCTGGCAATCTTCCACTACATCGTGCAGCAGGATAGCTGCCAGTACACCATCATCTTGAATGCCCATCGCCAGTGCGTGGCAGGTAATCGTCAGTGGGTGGTTGATGTAGGGAACACGATCTTTTCCCTTGCGAAACTGATCCTTGTGCTTGTCTTTGGCAAAGGGCAAGGCCCTGAGCGTCCCATTCAGCGATTTTGCTGTGGCAGTCGCTTTAACAAAGGTGTACATATGCTCTTCGGAAAACACCCTGTCACGCAATCCCCAGTTGGGCACGTCTGCTTTGCCCTCATCTAGCAGGAAAGCAACAGTAGTTCCCAGGACTTTTGCAATATCCAGCAGCTTTTGCGTATCTGGTAGGTACTCATCTCTCTCCCATGCGCTGACTGCCTGGAATGATACACCTACCGCTTCCGCAAGTTGATTTTGAGTCATTTCAAGCAGCTTACGCTTCTGATAAATCTTGCTTCCTATACTCATGGCCGTGTACCGCCTTTCTTCCTGTCCTTAATGTAATCATAGCGCACTTTTGAGTTCTATAACAGCAAGTGCGTGTTAAAGTTTCTAATTCACACTCAAGCAAGACTTGAATGTCAGTATTATATGAAAATGGCCTTAAAAACAATGTCCCCCAAATGCGTATCATCGTAAGAAATGAAATCCTTCAAATGGAACCAAATCTAAACCCCGAAGTTATTTGTGCTCTATATGCCCCTACTGCCGGAATTATTTCGCCATGGGAATTAGCCGTTGCACTTACGGAAAATGCAATGGATAACGGCGTAGAATTGAAGCTGGAAACCACAGTGACAGATATAAAAAAGCAAGCCCATGGCTATAGGGTAATCACCGATAAAGGCGAGTTTGATGCCAAATAAGTCATTAACTGTGCAGGTGTTTATGCAGATGCCATCAATAACATGATTGCGGAACCTAATTTCAAGATACGTCCTCGAAGGGGTAATTATTATGTCTTCGATAAAGAAGTAAGAAACCTGATTTTGCCTTGGAAGACGGGAACTACCGCTTGAAATTTAAGGATGATGTAACAGGTGAAAATGGAGTTTTTGACCCAGGAGCTAACACAGTAGGTCTTTCTATTGAAGGGATAGGAAAAGGAAACCTTAGTGTGACCACTATGTTCTTTGAAATGCTAAAAAAGGCCGGTATTCAAACCCACTATATTAGTGCCGATTTGGAAAACGGAACTATGGACGTCAAAGCCGCAAAAACATTCGGCAAGGGTCTGGAGGTTATCTGTCGCTATAGAGCAGTTAGAAGTTTCCTGCGCCGTTACGGAGCCTATGTTCAGGAAGGAGACAAACTGAACGCTTACGTTGAAGCTACATTAAAGGATGACCAAAGAGGAGATCCTTTAGTTACGCTTGAAGGTTTGGAGGCTCTGGGGATCATGTCCGCTGCGCAATTCGCAGAAATTAAAACAAGCACTCAGAAAATTACAGCTTTGGTTAGCAATGTTCTTCAGAGAAAAGGGTTGGAGCTATACGATATCAAATTGGAGTTTGGCACTGACAAAACCAGCAAGGTAATGCTGATAGACGAAATCTCATCGGGTAATATGCGAGTTTATAAAGGCGGCAAGGTTATGGATCCGTTGGACTTGACAGCCGCACTTGTTTCAGATAGTTAGGATTTACTGATAGGAAAATCGTTCTTGGTTCAATAGCAACTACCACTGTTAAATTGAACCAAGAGTCTACTCTAAAAAGCATATTATTCAAAACACGAAATTTCTAAGGACCAAAATCCGCATAACTTCGATAGTTTTGTTTGTATTGATATTTTCAT
>JAAYBO010000152.1 GCA_012730095.1 Clostridiaceae bacterium | reverse complement strand
TACTAAACCTCTAAGGTTTATTTTCTCATGCGCATAACTGCCTTAGACCGCTCTGCTCAGTGCTTTCACTCTTCTAAGCACTAAATTATTTGCCCTTTTTCTCCACTTTATTCTGCTGTCAATGTCCGATTTTCTAATTACTTACATTTCTGTAATATCAACTCGTTGTTTTCATAACTTTTTTGACACTACCAAAAGTTATTTAAATTATTGGCACTTAACTGAAAATACCCATTTACAGTCGGTTGTCATCGGTACCGCAAGTTAAGCATTAAGTAATGAGTATTACTTAATATATGAAGATTTGCGGATACTATACATTAAAATAGTCATTCTATCATTATTCACGCGTTTACGAAAACGGCCCGGGTTAAGTTTCAGCCTGCCTGTATTCAGGCAAGTCATCCTCTGGCCGCGAGACTGCCTTACCGGGTATGTTTTATACTGCCTGCATACCAGCCCGGAGAGTATCCGCCGTTTTTTCGTCACGCAAAACCGAAACGATGGCAAGCGCGAAATCGAGGGCGGTTCCCGGTCCCTTCGAAGTAATAAATTTATCGGATATGACTACTTTTTTATCCCTGATAACCGCACCGGCAAGATCTTTTTCAAAACCGGGATAACAAATTGCCTCTTTTCCCTTCAAGTAACCCTTTTTACCAAGGATAAACGGCGCGGCGCAGATAGCGGCTATCCATTTTTTTTGTGATACTCTGCTCTCAATAGCTTTTTCAAGGATAGTGTTTTTGTAGAGGTTTTCAGCGCCGGGCATGCCTCCGGGCAAAACAATCATATCGGCGGCTTCCAAATCCGCTTCGGAGATAAGCAAATCTGCTACTACAGGTATACTATGCGCACCTGTTACTGTCCTGTCCCTGCCGATTGAAACAGTATACGTTTTAATGTTCACTCTGCGTAAGACATCAACAACGGTTAACGCTTCTATTTCCTCAAAACCGTCCGCAAGCATTACATAAACCATATAATGATACCTCCGTTTATTATTTTTTAAAATTTAATGTTATTTAACGAAAAACAGCATAAATATGTACCGACGCAACGATGGAAAGCAGGGATTTTTTCTAAACTAAATTTTTATCTAAGAATAAGATACTATATGCGGCGCATTCGGGCAAGGGTTAGAATTCTAAATTGTTTTATCGGATGCAGATTAACAATTTGAACACAAATACACGCATAATACGAACATATTCGGTTTCACGATTGGAATACTTATAAATCGATTTCAGACAGCAGTTTAAAAGTAAAGCCTTTTTCTTTTATTGCTGATATGATTTCGTCAAGCCTGTAAACGTCATACATGTTAAAATGCAAAAGGACAATAGATCCGCCCTTTACCCTTTTTAAAACGTGAGCGGCAACCTCAGTTGCAATAGGTTTAACGGGTTCTGTTGACAAATCATGATGTCTTAAGACTGCATAATAGGTTTCTAGATTCCATCCTATTGGTATATATCCGAGCTCTGCAATAATCCCTAAAACTCTTTTGCTGTTGCCGCCTGCATTGTAGGGAATACGTAAATACGGATATTCCTGATTCATGTTTTCAACATAATCTTTTCCTAAAACTTCCGCCGCGGTTGTTTCCCAATCAAGAATCTCCTTTTTTATTCCTTCATTGTTTAATTCGTAAAGCCATTTGTGGTTTTGTGTGTGATTACATACCTGGTGTCCATCCTCAATTGCCTGTTTCCAAAGTTCCGGATGTGCTTTCATGTATTTTCCCACAACAAAAAAAGTGCATTTTACATCGTGCTGCTTTAAGACTTCAAGCGCTAACTCCACGGCTTTTTTACTTCCACCGTCGTCAAATGTCAGGCATATACTATTTTCATCTTTATATGAATTGATAGGATAGACGATTTCGGTATCGGTATTCGGTGTTGGGGACGGGCTCGGTGGATCTTCCGGCTTTGGAGTCGGACTTGGTGGAGTTTCCGCTGTCAGAGTGTGGCTTAGTGAAGTTTCCGGCTTTGGAGCGGGACTTGGCGGAGTTTCCGCTGCCAGAGTGTGGCTTAGTGGAGCTTCCGGTACTAGAGTCGGGCTTGGCGGAGTTTCCGGTTTTTGAGTCGAAGAAAGTGCAGCATGATGTTCATTTATTGATTGCGAAGCAGGCGACGTCACTATTGATTCAGAAACATACGAGGTTTTTAGTGATTGTGAGGGAGGTTGAACCTTTGTCGATTGTGCAGCAAGCAGTGCATTTGTTGCTTCAGAAGCGGGGGAAGCCGCTGGCGTTGGTTCAGGAGTTGGAGCAGAGGTTGGTAATGGTGCGCTTGTAATTTGAAAAGATGCCAAAGCTGCGGGAACAAAGCCGTCCGAATCCATTTCAGGGGAAGAAACATAACCGCTTTCAAGTGGCAATAATGACAGTGCAATAACAAGAAGCAGTATAAGTCTGTATTTTTTCATCTTGTACCTCTGTTTATGTCATTATATATTTTATTTGCTTTAATTACTCTTATGCATATGTTTTTTCGGTTATGTCCCATATGATAGCCTCTGTTTTTCCCTATTGCCGTATATATTTAATTATATTAATCGGCAAAAATCCAATAAAGCTTAAATTGACAGTTGTTTGCAGCAATAGAATAAATAGACATTTGAGCTTTAAAATCAAAAGTTAGTGTCGTTATAACCTATCCCTGCGGACCCCAAAAGGTTGTCATAGAAAGCAATGCGGGTTACGAAATGATATGGCATAGACCAGAGAAAGCCTATGTAAAACCCGGGGAATACCGACAGGATGAACCAGCCTAAAAAGCTCAGGTCCAGAATAAAAAGGGTCATTTTATTCCCTTGCATCATTACCTTGCTTCGGCGCAGGGCCTCGGATGCGGTTATTTCCGGGTTGTCATACAATATCAGCATTGCCTGGGAGTATCTGTATGATGCGACAATACCCGGCACGATAAATAAAAGCGACCACAGAAAAACATATAATTGCGATAGCCAATAAAGAGCGATTACTTTTCCAAACATATCAAACCCTTTGAACAGGTTTTCCATGTCGGTTTCTCCATATCGGTAGAACCTGATATAAAAAATGGTAAATCCTAATTGAAGCGGCGGCATTAGTATTACCGCGCCGATGACAGGGATTATGCCGCACCCCATTCCAACCAGTACAAAAATAACCATCGCAAGAATAGCGCTTCCCCACTTGCCGGACAGTGCCATTCTTGCCCGGTATTTCAGCTCCGGACGTGTAACAGTAGGGTGTAACCCGTCGTATGTTGTATAATCCATAATTATCTCCTCCATACGCTCATGTTGTTTCAATTATACTTTAGTTTTTTCCGTGCGTAAACAATATAAGTGCCTTAATTTTGTCTAATACTGGATTCTAACACTTCTCATCAATAAATACATAAGCCGGTATTTTTTTATGTTTCATGTGTTTTCTGATAAAGATAAATACATTGACTATGCGTATAATTTCATTTAAAATTATTATATCATAATACAAAACATTGTTTCATGTTATGAAACATAAGCGGGATATATTAAAATGAAAGAACAAAGTGTTCAGACTCTTGACAGAACAATTGATATAATCGAACTTCTGGCTACATCACCCCAAGGCATGGGGGTGACTGAAATCGGAGCCAAAGTAAATTTGCACAAGAGTACGGTCCACAGGCTAATCAATGTTTTGGCACGCAGGGGATATGTCGATAAGGATCCAAAACAGGGCAAATATAAAATAGGTTTTAAATTCATCGAAATCAGCAGCTTGTATATGAATCAGCTTGAGCTTAAAACGGAAGCTTTTCCGTTTATGCGGCGCCTTGCCGAACAAACCGGACAGGTTACGCACCTTGGGATACTTGATGGGTTTGATGTTGTATACATTGAAAAAATCGATGTTGTCAGAAGCCTTCGTCTGTATTCGCAGATCGGCAAGAGGGTTCCTGTATATTGTACGGCTTTGGGCAAGGTTTTATTAGCCGGTCAAAACGAAACAATCAGGAAAAGTATCTTAGACAGTGTGAAATACGAGTATTTTACCGGGAATACAATTGTTGACAGAAATATTCTTCTAAGACAACTGGATGAAACAGAAAAAAGAGGGTGGGCGGTCGATAATGAAGAGTATGAGCATGGAATTCGCTGCATAGCTGCCCCAATAAAGGATTTTACAGGGAAAGTAATTGCCGCCGTAAGCGTTACGGGAGAAAAAAACATTGTGAGCGCAGACAAAGATGAACATATCGGCAGGCTTACAGTTGAAGCCGCGCTCGGTATTTCAAAAAGAATGGGTTACATTATTTAGAAAGAGGTGAGTAATATGAAAAAAGAACAAGTTATAGCCCGCATTCGTGAAACAGGACTGGTGGCAGTAATAAGGGCTGAAAATGAAGACAAGGCAGTAAGAATTACCGAGGCGTGTCTTAAAGGAGGGGTAGCGGCAATTGAGATTACCTTTACGGTTCCAGGTGCCCATAAGGTAATTGAAAGCCTGGCAAACCGTTTTTCCAATGAACAAATTATTTTAGGAGCAGGAACTGTTCTTGATCCCGAAACCGCAAGGATAGCTATTTTATCCGGGGCAAGCTATATTGTAAGCCCAAGCTTGAACCTCGATACGGTTAAGCTGTGTAACCGCTATAGGATAGCCTGTATGCCCGGTGCTATGACAATCCGCGAAGTAATTGAGTGCCTTGAATCGGGGGCTGACATTATTAAAATATTCCCAGGTGAGCTGTTTGGCCCCAAAATCATTAAATCGATAAAAGGGCCTGTACCGCAGGCCGAGTTAATGCCAACGGGTGGTGTTACGGTAGATAATGCGGCGGAGTGGATTAAAGCGGGAGCAGTCGCGTTGGGGGCCGGAAGCAGTTTGACAGCCGGAGCTAAAACAGGTGATTACGATAAAATAACCGAAACTGCGAAACTATTTATTGAAAGGATTAAGCAGGCAAGAATGTGACTGCTGTAAGCCTGCATCCGAAGATTTAAGCATATAAGGGGAGGTAGCTGTTATATGTCCATCATTGATGTAAAACCAAAAAGCGAATGCATGTATGATTGTGTGTCCCTCGGCGAAATTATGCTCAGGTTAGATCCCGGAGAAGGACGTATCCGAAATGCCCGCTGGTTCAGGGTATGGGAAGGCGGAGGAGAGTATAATGTAACAAGGGGATTAAAAAAGTGTTTTGGGATGGACACGGCGGTTGTTACCGCCTTTGCCGATAACGACGTGGGGCGTTTGATTGAAGATTTCATTATGCAGGGTGGAGTGGATACCCGCTTTATAAAATGGATGCCCTTTGACGGAATAGGAAGGGAAGTCAGGAACGGACTTAATTTTACCGAACGCGGCTTTGGAGTCAGAGGCGCGGTTGGAGTATCAGATCGGGCAAATACTGCGGCTTCGAAGCTGAAAAAAGGCGACATAGACTGGGATATGATTTTTGGGAAAATGGGCAGCCGCTGGTTCCATACAGGAGGCATTTTTGCGGCACTGTCCGAAACAACGCCCGACGTGGTGCTCGAAGCCATCCGGACGGCGAAAAAGTACGGCACTGTTGTTTCATATGATCTGAACTATCGTCCATCGCTTTGGCAGAGTATAGGAGGCAAGGCAAGAGCGCAGGAAGTTAATAAGGAAATAGCGAAATATATAGATGTCATGATAGGCAACGAAGAAGATTTCACGGCTTGTCTCGGTTTTGAAATCGAAGGCACAGATGAAAACTTTAAGGAATTGAACATTGAAGGATATAAGAAGATGATCCGTGAAGCAGTGAAGTGTTATCCTAACTTCAAAGCAATCGCGACAACGCTTAGAACGGTACACACCGCGACGATAAACGACTGGAGCGCGATTTTGTGGACAGGCGGCAATACTTACAAAGCAAAAGACTATAAAGGCCTTGAGATTATGGATCGCGTCGGCGGAGGCGACAGCTTTGCTTCAGGTTTAATATACGGATTAATGACAACCAGCGATCCTCAAAAGGCTGTGGAATACGGAGCTGCACACGGAGCGCTGGCAATGACTACTCCGGGCGATACTTCGATGGCCAGCATAAAGGAAGTGGAAAAACTTATGTCGGGCGCAAGCGCAAGGGTAGTCAGATAAAACCGGTCTGCAATGCCAGCTTAACTGAAACTTCCTTGTGTACGAGCAGATAAAGCCGGTCTTAAAATAAAAGCGAATAAATCAAACTCAAACCTAATTTACCAAGTTTTATATGGGTGGTTTATTAGGTTTGAGTTTAAGTACCTGAAGTCATGTGTTACTTCCTTGCCGATAAAATCCGGTTTCGCAAACTGTTCTTCTTCACTTTCTAATTCTATTTCGGCAACAATCAACCCTTCATTTTCGTCGAGGAATTCGTCAATTTCCCAGATGTGGCCTCTATAACATAACGTATACCTATATTTCTTAATGATTGGTTTTTTACATATATTATTCATAATTTCGTTTGCGTCTTCATAAGGGATTTTGTATTCATATTCTAAACGCGTGATTCCGCTGTGTGTGCTTTTTATCGATAAAAAAGCCTTGCTGCCGATAGTTCTAATCCGAACGGCCGCCTTTGAGTCCGTAGACAGATAACCCTGCTGGTACAGAACACCAGTATAATTTTCCTTAAAGGACATGTTTTTCACCAAAAATTTTCTCTCTATTTCCTTCGCCATAGCTTTTCACCGTTTAAGCCTTTATTTCTTTTTCCGCGGGTCCTGCTTCGGGTGTTTTATTTACTTGTGCGACAAAGCACATAACGAGAAACACTCGATCACCCGCTGTCTTTTTGGTATTAATTCGTTGGCTACTTATTAAGACAGCAATGAAGAACTATCGTACTATAGTCCAAAGCAGTGCCTTGTATATACAGTATTATATCAATATAGTTCGGCAAATTTAAGTAATTTTAAAAGATTTGCGATAACGTTATTACCTGAGATTGTGAAGCCACTACCCCAATTGCGCGGGTTAATGTATAATAGTAAAAAAAGACAAGTAATGTGGAGGTATTGTTATGGAAAGCAGAGTTTTTGGGAAAACACCCGAGGGCAGTACGGTAAGTCTTTACACGATTCAAAACAAAAATGGAATAAAAGCTGAAATTATAAATTACGGAGGTATTGTTGTTTCATTATACATGCCCGATAAAAACGGAAAATTGGACGATATTGTTCTTGGATTCGATGATTTTGACAGTTACTTGAGTAAAAATCCGTTTTTTGGAGCAATTACCGGAAGGCATGCGAACAGAATTGAAGACGCCTGTTTTGAACTAAATGGTAAAAAATACACGCTTTTAAAGAATGACGGCAAAAACCACCTTCACGGTGGTGCAAAAGGGTTTGACAAGGTACTGTGGGAAGTTGTTGAGCACAATGATTCTTTAATAAAGCTGTTTTACAGGAGTGCGGACGGCGAGGAAGGCTATCCCGGAAACCTTGACGTAACAGTAACTTATGTTCTTACAGATAACAATGAATGGCTTATTGATTACAAGGCTGTATCCGATGCGGATACCGTAATAAACCTTACGAACCATACATATTTTAACCTTGCAGGCCACGGTAGCGGAAGTATTATGGATCATAGGCTGAAAATCGATGCCGATAAGTATACGGTTAACAATGAAGAGTGTATCCCTACAGGGGAAATTAAAGACGTATCCGGAACGATAATGGATTTTCGACAGGGAAAGGCAATAAAACCGGAGCCTCAACCGGGGGATCATACTCTTCTGTTCGGCGGCGGATATGATCACAATTTTGTTTTAAATGAAAAAAGCGGCGGCTTGGAATGGATTGCCGAGTTGTATGATCCGAAAAGCGGCCGCAAGATGGATGTTTATACGACAAAACCCGGTGTCCAGTTATATACGTCAAATAATCTGGACGGTACAATAACGGGTAAAGGCGGAGTGCGGTACTGCAAATGGGCAGGGGTCTGCCTCGAAACGCAGTTTTTCCCAAACGCAATGAAACACAAGAATTTCCCGTCACCTGTTTTGAAAGCCGGAGAGCAGTATAATCATATCACGATTTATAAGTTCGGCTGCAGGTAGCATATTGTTAAGCTTTACTCTGTATCCCACCCGGGTAAATATTTTTTTGTGCTGGACAGCATCTCATTAAACAGCTTCCATGCATCCTGAATGCTTATCGCAACAAGGGGGTCATTGGCAAACGCTCTGAATACGAGCTCTTTATCTTTGCTTAAGGCCCCTTTCAATGTTGTTTCCTGATTAACTACATGACGGTATACAAGGCTTTGAACATCGCAGGGCAGTCTTCCCGCCTGGACAGGCCTTACGGAGTTATGGCTGAATACAGCGTTTGTTTCAACAACGGCTCCAATAGGCAGATTGCTTATTTGCCCCGTATTCGGAAGGTTTACGTTTGTTATAATGTCCCCAAGGCCAGCCAATGCTTTCATCTGAAGAATGCCTTCTTCACCGGTAGGCTTTAATTCCATTGTTTCTTGCCCGTTAGCAAGCATTTCACTTCTTCGGCGCCTCGATTTCAGGTTTTCTTTTCTCCAACTGACGGGTGTCAGTGAAAAATGCCATGACTTAGCGGTTTCAGGGTCTTTTAAATACCAGCGCGGGCAAAATTCAGCCAGATGCCGATCCCCAGCCGCGGCTATCATACCGTATCTGTTAAACAAGTCAAATTTAACCCTGTGGCCGCAGGCAAAATAGCTATTCATCCAATGATCTTCATTTCCGTAATGATACCCGGAAACGTAATACTTCTTAGCGAACTTTTGAAATACCGGGAAAAGATCAATGCCTTCATAGGAAGCTCTGTCTATCCATGTAAAGTGATTTATCCCTATTACATTAACGTTGATATCCCTGCGGTTAGGCGCTTTAATGCCTTCTATATCATCAAGTGCGGTCCTTAACAGTTCCTGAGTGGAAAAAACTTCATGGCAGCATCCAAAGGCCTTTATTTGCGGAAAAACTTCATACAGCGTTCTTGTGCAGAGGGTCATCGGATTTGTATAGCTGATTACCCAGGCATCCGGAGAATATTTTTTAATGGCGCTTCCGATTTCAGCATACATCGGTATTGCTCTAAGTGCGCGTATAATCCCGCCTGGCCCGACAGTATCGCCCACGGACTGATATATTCCGTATCTTTCCGGAAGGTGAACGTCTGCTTCCATTTCATCAAATGTACCGGGCATTATTGAAATAATTACGAAATCGGCGCCGGTAAGAGCCTGTTCAATTGTTTCAACCGCTGTATAACTCCAATTGCTCTTTGTATGTTCATTTTTTTGAAGAAGGTTACCGATAATTTCGTTTCTTTTCGCAGCGGGATAATCAATGTCATACAGCCTTACGTTTCCTGATAACTGTTCCTGAAGCGCAAGATCACTCATCAGTCCCCATGCCCATCCCATTGAGCCTCCGCCGATGTAGGCAATGTTAATATCTACTGACGTATTGCCAATCCTTTTCATTTTTATACCTCCAGTCGGTAATGCGGTATTAGGGCTTAGACAAATAAATGGAAAATGATGTATTCTGTCCGCTTGTTGTTTAGATTACGGAATATACCGAATGTATACCGCAGTTTCAGCCCGGTTACAGTATACATCAAAATATAATAAATTTCTGCACGGGATTTGTTCTATATATATAATATTCATCATATTTTGATTTTTTTAAAATTATTATATAATGTTGTTAAACCATACTTATAGATGCGGCTTGATGTGTTGAAATTGCCAAACAGGTTCTTTCACTGCATATGCGGGGTTTATTATGGAAGCAAATATTAAGAAATGTTATGACGGGTACAGCCATCCTTTTTATATTGAGCGGAATAAAGTGGATATTTCTTTCAATATGCCAATTTATCATCACCATAATGTCTTTGAAATATATTACCTTTTGGAAGGCCGCAGGAATTATTTTATTCAGAACAGGACTTATGCCGTGATGAAAGGCGATATTGTCCTTATCAATGTGCAGGATATTCATAGAACGATGGATTCGAACAACACCCCGCATGAACGGATATTGATATACTTTAACAAAGACTTTATTTCTTCTATTATAAACGATGAAAAGGATATTGCCCTTTTAGATTGCTTTATGGGCAAAAACAAGGTAATACGCTTGAATGTATCAGAGCAGGCTTTTGTTGAAACGCTCTTGTTCAGGATGCTTGACGAGAACGAAAAAAAACCTGAAGGCTATTTAACTTACCAGCGTGTTCTGTTAACTGAACTGCTGTTGTTTATCAACAGACATATTAAGCGCTATGACAAACAAAGCATTGGCACAAACAGCCTTTTGCAGAAAAAGATGTCCGAAGTGGCCATATACCTTACGGAGAATTACAGAAGCAGAATTTCACTAAAGCAGGTGGCCGAAAGATTTTTTATCACACCGTGCCACCTGAGCAGATCATTTAAAAAGGCCACAGGTTTTTCATTTATTGAGTACGTTAACAGCATAAGGGTTAAGGAAGCGCAAAAACTATTGAAGAAAACGAACAGCAGCGTTATGCGTATAGCGGAGCTTACCGGGTTTGACAGTCAAACACATTTCGGCAGGGTCTTTAAAAATTTAACGGGAATGTCACCGCTACAGTACAGGAAACGATCCCGCGTATGATTTTTTAAGGGCTGCGGGACAAATGACAAAAATATGCGAAATAAATAATAAACAAAGCAATATATGTGTATTAATATAAAAATATTTGCTGTACAATAAGAATTAAAACTGCCTAATAACCGATACTTATAATTTGTAAGATCCATTCTGTTTGATATTGGGTGATTTTTCCCATTGTTTAATAAATTAAGGGGGTAAGTAAATGGACTTGAAGGAGATCGTTAAAAATTTCGATTTTGAAACCGGCGATATTGAAACTTTGAAGGTTAAAGCCGAAAAAGGCTTTGATAAGTACGGTATCTATCCGGGTTCTATAAACAGGGTTGGAAACGCTTTTGTGATGATGATGCGCACAGATACTGAAAAGAAGCTTGTATGTTTAGGCGACGACGACAGGCTGGCCGGTTTGGATGGAACGATTGTACCTTTAGAAAACTGTAGTGCAAAGGTTTGTTCCATCACAAACTATAACTGCCGAATAATCCGGGAAATTTTCCCGTTTATGAGTCCTGTCGTGCATAAAGGCAAAAAGGTTACAATAGGGCTGGGGGACCGACTTGGTCTTGCGTCGCCGGGGCATATCCGAACAGTAACGGATCTTGACGTATTCCCTGTATTGGCGCAGCAGTCAATAAGAGAACTGAACCTTACCGGCAGGACTTATGATGATGTTATATCGGCGGCGGCATGGGCGGTTTTTCAGCAGGGCTACAAAAAAGGCTACGGTGCCGACGGCGATCATTTGAAAACCGCTGAAGAAGTAAAGATGGCGCTTGATATCGGGATGACAATGATTACGCTTGACTGTTCGGACCACATTGATAATGATGCCGCTAATGAAAACGCGCGGGAACTGGCCGCAAAATACAATAAATTACCAGAGGAATCCCGAAAAAATTGGGAGAAAAAATATTCGAACATGGAAATCAATTTTGATGGTTTCAAATATCGTATAACCGACGAGGATATTGTCAGAGCGGCATGTGTATACGGCAATGCAATTAACCATACTCTCGACATATATCACAATTTAATTGCGAAGTGTGGAAGACCGATTGATTTTGAAATGTCAATAGATGAAACGCTTACATCAACGACACCTTTTTCGCATTACTTTGTCGCGTCGGAACTGTGCGGCGCGGGTGTTGATATCACAAGCCTTGCTCCAAGGTTTTGCGGAGAGTTCCAGAAAGGTATAGACTACCGCGGCGATAGCGGGCAGTTCACCGATGAATTCTCGGTTCACGCAGCGATAGCAGATCACTTTGGATATAAAATAAGCGTTCATTCGGGCAGCGATAAATTTCTTGTATTTCCTGTCATAGGAGAAAAGACAGCAGGCAATTTTCATATAAAGACCGCAGGCACAAACTGGCTCGAAGCTGTCAGGGTTACCGCCAGATATAATCCCGGATTATATAGAAGAATGCATGCGTATGCGCTGGAACATCTTGATGAGGCAAAAAAGTATTATCATATCAGCGCAAAAACCGAAAATATTCCGCAGCTTGACAGTTTAAGCGATTCCGAACTGGAAACCCTTATGGATAAAGATGACTCAAGACAGTTAATGCATATTACTTACGGTTTACTGCTTCAGGCAAAAGACGGGAACGGAAAAACGCTGTTTAAGGACGAACTGTATCAGTTCCTTTACAGGCGCGAAGATGAATACGATGCGGCGTTAATTAAGCATATCGGCAGGCACCTTAAAGCACTTGGACTGTAACATTATAGCTTCAACTCTTATTGCATAAAGGGCCGGTTTATGCTAAAATAACGGCAGACAAATAAAAAATTGAAACGAATTACAATACCACGAAGGTATTTGCTTCTCCAGAAGGAGGCAATATTTTCGTGGTCTATTTTTTTGGAGGGGGATTTATGACAAAAAAAACAACTAAAAAGATGGTACTGTCGGCTTTATTTATTGCACTTGGCCTGGTGCTTCCATTTTTAACAGGGCAGATTCCTCAAATTGGCTCAAGGCTGCTGCCTATGCATATTCCCATTCTATTATGCGGGTTTGTATGCGGAGCACCTTTTGGTTTGGCTACGGGCTTTATTACACCATTGTTAAGAAGCTTGATATTTGGAATGCCGCCGATGATGCCAACAGCCGTCGCGATGGCCTTTGAACTCGCGGCGTATGGTTTTATTTCAGGGCTTATGTATAAGCTTCTTCCAAAAAGAAAACCCTTTGTTTATGTTAGCTTGATTATATCGATGATCTGTGGAAGAATTGTATGGGGGATTGTGAGTTTTTTCCTGTATGGTCTTAGCGGCACCGCGTTCACTTGGCAGATTTTCGCCGCTGGGGCCTTTATAAACGCAGTTCCGGGTATTATTCTGCAAATAGTGATAATTCCTCTGATTATTTTTGCACTGGAAAAGGGAAACCTGATTGAAAGCGAGTAGCAGGACATATATGAAAGATGTACTGTTGGAGCATTACAAGCGGTATCCGCGGATGGGTATCCGCGATATGGTAAAGCTTATATACCAAAGTGAATTTGCCGGAGGCCATTTAATAAAAAGCGAAGACGACAGTTTATGGCGCTTGAAGGACGAAATGGAACAGCTTGATAAATCCGGGTATTCTGTTCGAAAAGACGACGTTGTATATGAGAATATAGGTAACGGGTTATGCAGGCTTAATCTCTGCAAGCTTCGTGGAACCGGTATAAGCATTAAGACCGTAAACAGGTTTTTTGTAAATACTGCAAACTTGGTATCCGGAAGCATTTCCGGGTTTAAAAAAAAGCTTGACGTATTAAGACAGTGCTGCAAAGACCGGGAGCTTCGATACCCTGTTGAAGAGCTTGATATATTTGTTCGCGAATACAGAAAAAACGGATACCCGGCTGTCGGGCACAGTGAAGAATACCGTCGGGAATATTCACCGTCATATCGTATTGTTAAAGAAGAGTATTGTAAATTTTTCAGCGCGTTTTCGTCAATTGATTCGTTAATGCGTATGCATGGAAGTGTTAATGTTGCGATTGACGGCAGCAGCGGATCGGGAAAGAGCACATTTGCGTCGTTATTGGCCGGTGTTTATGATTGCAATGTGTTTCATACCGATCATTTTTTCCTGACGCCTGTTATGCGCACAGCGGAGCGTTTAAACGAAACTGGCGGGAATTTCGATTACGAGAGGTTCAAACAAGAGGTTATAAACGGAATAATGTCCGGGCGTGTATTTTCGTACCGCGTTTATAACTGTTCAAAAGAAACGTTTGATCAAGTGATCGAAGTTAACCCGAAAAGCCTTAATATAATAGAAGGCTGCTACAGTATGCATCCTTCTTTAATAAAAAGTTATGATTTAAAAATATTTCTATATACCGCTAAGCATGAACAAAGCCGCAGAATTATTGAAAGAAGCGGAAAAACATTGTATGAAAGGTTTGCCTTGGAATGGATACCGATGGAAAACCGCTATTTTGACGAAATGAAAATACGTGAAAAAAGCGACCTCTTGTTTGAAACGTGAAGAACTAAATAATTTCGACACCGGCTTCCTTAACTTTTTTCATAATCGGATCAGGCAATTTCTTCTCACAGACAAGAATATCAAGATCAGATAAATCCCCGAATGTAAAAGCCAGAACCTTGTTAAATTTACTGGAGTCCACCATCATAATTACCTTTTTGGCTTTTTTTATAACCGCCTTTTTAAGCTCACATTCAAAGTAGTTTGAAACGGTAAACCCGTTTTCAGGAGTATATCCCGATGCTGCCATAAACGCTATGTCTATATTGATAAAATCAAGCATCGACATTGACGTGGGCCCTGAAGCGGACAGGCTGTTATGGTTAAGCTGACCGCCTGTAAGGTATATTGATATTTTAGGCTTTTTTGTCAGTTCCATAGCAATATTTATTCCGCTTGTGAGGATTGAGAATGGTTCGTCAGGAATATTTTTAGCGAGGTACATTATTGTGCTGCCCGCGTCAAGATAAAGAGAGCGCCCATTGTCAAGGTATTTCATCGCTTTTTTTGCTATACTCATTTTGGCTTCCGTATTCTCAGCAGCCCGGAGCGAGTAAGCGTCTTCCTCGCCATATACCGACGACAGCTTTTTCAGACTAACCGCGCCTCCATGAGTTCTTATAAGAAAGCCCCGGTTTTCAAGTGTTGATAAATCGCGGCGAAGGGTCATAACCGAAACCTGTGGGAAAATATTTTTCAAATCCGAAATATGGATTTCTCCCCTGTCATTTAGAAAGCTAAGTATCTGTTCCTGTCTTTCGTTGTTCAAATTATTATCAACTCCTACCCTTTTCCGGCTTATTATTCGTTTTTGTTTATAGTTTATATCATAACCTATTTAAAAAAGAAGTACAATAGTTTTCAAAAATATGTTTGAAATTATCAAATACTATGTTACAATAGAACATGAAATTAAAATAAATTAACATTTATATCCGTTATTAAGCAAGGCATGCATGAATTTAGCGTTTTTGAAACGGAAAGACTGTGTTTGCCTGTAATAAGTTCATCAAATCATATAGAATGTAATAAATTCAATATACCGGAGGAATTGATATGAAAACTAAAGCGGTCAGATTATATGGGAAAAATGATTTAAGGCTTGAGGAATTTGAACTTCCCCCTATAAAGGATAACGAAATCCTTGCCAAAAACATTTCAGACAGCATTTGCATGTCGTCCTACAAAGCAGCAATACAAGGTAAGAACCACAAAAGAGTGCCTGATGATGTGGATAAAAATCCGATTATCATAGGACATGAGTTCTGCGGTGAGATTATTGAGGTCGGCTCGGCGCTGCGTGATAAATTCAATACGGGAATGAAATTCTCAATACAGCCGGCTTTAAACCTTAAGGATAATCCATATGCTGCTCCCGGATACTCTTTCAGGTATATTGGTGGCAGCGCTACACACATTATTATACCTAATGAAGTGATAGAGCAGGGATGCCTTTTGGAATACAAAGGCGATGCATATTTTTACGGCTCGCTTTCGGAACCTATGTCATGTATTGTAGGAGCATTTCATGCTAATTATCATACCGAAGCCGGCAGGTATGTTCATAAAATGGGTATTAAGCCCGGCGGCAATATGGCAATTCTTGCAGGTGTCGGACCAATGGGCCTTGGCGCGATCGATTACGCGATACATGCCGAAATAAAGCCCTCCCGTCTGGTTGTAACTGATATTGACAAAGCGCGGCTTAATAGAGCGTCGATGCTTTATACTGCGGAAGAAGCAAAAAAGAACGGAATTGACCTGATATATCTAAATACATCTGCTGTTGAAAATCCTGTTGACGCATTGCTTAGTATTACGGAAGGAGAAGGCTATGACGACGTGTTTGTATTCGCCCCGGTAAAAAGCCTTATAGAGCAGGGTGACAGGGTACTAAGAAAAGACGGCTGTCTGAACTTCTTCGCCGGACCTGTGGATCCTTTATTTAGTGCGGAGCTGAATTTTTATAATGTTCACTATAATTCCACACATATTGTAGGAACGAGCGGAGGTAATACCGATGATATGATAGAATCGTTGGAAATGATGGCAGACGGTACAATCAACCCCTCTTCAATGATAACGCATATCGGCGGTCTGGACAGTGTGATTGACACAATCTTGAATTTGCCTGAGATACCAGGAGGAAAAAAATTAATTTATAACAATATTTCAATGGAATTAACCGCTATTGATGAATTCAGGAAGAAAGCCGGACAAAACCCATTGTTTTTGCGCCTTGCTGAAATTGTCGAGGCAAATAAAGGTTTGTGGTGCCTTGAGGCCGAAAAATATCTTCTTGAAAATGCAAAACCGATATAATCTGATTATTTATGACCTTACGCCTGCTCTATTCAGGAAAAAGGCGCAGGCACTGCCTTAATAACTAAAAAACGAATGTTGTGGACTATCGGCTGATGTCTATAAACGAGCAGTTTAGTTAAAATAATATAGTACCATTTAAACGAAAGCGAGGGAATTTCAATGGCGATACCTGTAATAATGCCCAGGCAAGGCCAATCGGTGGAAAGCTGTATAATATCCGAATGGTTCGTGAAAAAAGGTGACAAGGTTAAGGAAGGAGATCGGCTGTTTTCCTATGAAACCGATAAGGCCGCGTTTGAAGAAGAATCTACGGCGGAAGGTACTATTCTTGAAATATTTTTTGATGAAGGGGATGATGTTCCCGTTTTAACGAATGTCTGCGTGATAGGGGAAGAAGGGGAGGACATTTCCCAGTTTATCCCTGAAAATGCCAGTCAGAAACCGCAGCCTGAAAGCATGAAACAGGAAACCGGCGCAGCCGGAGAACCTTCAGATGCCGGCAAGGGAGCTGACACAGCCGCAACGGCTGTAAATATGATACAGGAAACTGCGGATAAAAGCTCTTTACCAAAAGAACAGCAGCCTTCTTCAGGTGATGTTTTTATTTCGCCCAGAGCAAAAAACCTGGCTGAAAAAACCGGCGTTGATATTCGCTTTGCCGTACCTACAGGCCCAGGCGGCAGAGTTATTGAAAGGGATATTCGAAAACTTCAGCAAGAAAACTACCTTATGACACATGCGGCGAAAGACAGACCCATCGATATTGAATCCGTTGAGGGAACAGGATTGGGAGGAAGGATTGCCACTTGGGACCTAAGTGCGCAATCAGGGGTTTCTCATACCCGTGAAGATAAATCCGGTGTCAAGGAAGCGGAATATGAAGATATTAAGTTAACCAATATAAGAAAAGTCATTGGCCGGACGATGCATGAATCACTGTCGGGTATGGCACAACTAACATTAAACACATCATTCGACGCGACGGATATAATAAATTTGCGAAAGCAGTTGAAGGCCAATGGTGAAAAGATGGGGCTTTCAAACATAACATTGAACGACATGATCGTATACGCGGTGAGCCGTGTGCTTGTTTCTCATAAAGATCTAAACGCACATTTTCTTGGGGATGTAATACGCAGGTTCTCATCAGTTCATATGGGAGTGGCCGTAGATACCGATCGCGGGCTGATGGTGCCTACCTTATTCAATTCCAGCAGTAAATCGCTTAACGAGATAGCTATTGAAACGAAAGAACTGTCACAGGAATGCAGAAAGGGTACGATTAACCCGGATAAGCTTAAAGGCGGTACATTTACAATAACAAATCTTGGGGCTTTGGGAATAGAATCTTTTACCCCGGTGATTAATCCTCCTCAGACAGCAATTTTAGGGGTTAATACTATAGAAACAAAAATCCGAGAAACCAACGGCGTAATTTCCGCTTACAGCTCAATGAGCCTTTCACTTACATTTGACCACAGGGCTGTTGACGGCGCTCCGGCGGCAAGATTTTTAAAGGATTTGAAACAATACCTTGAGCATTTTACAATGCATTTGGCATTAGACAGGAGTTGATTACGATGATATATGATTTGATTGTTATCGGAGGCGGACCGGGCGGATATACGGCGGCGGAACGCGCAGGCGGAGCCGGGCTGTCTGTTTTATTGGCCGAAAAGCGTGTTCTTGGCGGAGTATGTCTTAACGAAGGGTGCATACCTTCAAAAACGTTTCTAAATTCCGCGAAGATAGCGGATTATGCAAAAAACGGCAGTACTTACGGAGTCCATGCTGAAGGAGTAAAACTTGAACATCCGGCCGTAGTAAAAAGAAAAAATCGGGTAGTCAAAAAGCTTGTTTCCGGACTGGAAATGAAGATGAAAAAAAATAAAGTGACGGTTGTCAACGGTGAGGCGGTTATATCAGGCCGAACGGGTGACGGGTTCCAGGTTAAGGTTGACGGTGCGGTGTACACCGGGAAAAGACTGCTTATAGCTTCCGGCTCTGTCCCTGCAATGCCGCCTATACCTGGTCTTGACGAAGGCTATAAAAAAGGTATTGTACTTACAAACCGCGAAATCCTGGATATTGAAACGATACCTGAAAACCTTGTGATTATCGGCGGAGGAGTTATTGGCCTCGAAATGGCTTCTTATTTCAATTCAGCAGGCAGCCGGGTTACCGTCGTGGAAATGCTCGATCATATCGCCGGTCCGACAGACAGGGAAATTTCCGATATTCTTTTAAACAATTATAAGAAAAAAGGGATTGACTTCCGGCTTTCCGCAAAAGTTACTGAAATAAAAGGAAATGACGTTGTTTTCGAATCTTCGGACGGTATACATCGCGTTTCGGGCGACAACATTCTTATAAGTATTGGAAGAAAACCCGATACTAAAGGTCTTGGGCTTGAAACCATCGGTGTCGAAACCGACCGCGGAAGGATAGTTACCGATGAATTCCTGCGGACAAATATACCGGAGGTTTACGCTGCGGGCGACGTAAATGGGATTTCTATGCTTGCCCATACCGCATACCGAGAAGCCGAGGTTGCGGTTAATAATATTCTTGGTAAACGCGATCGCATGAGGTATTTTGCTGTTCCGTCGGTGATATATACAAACCCGGAAGTGGGTTCTGTTGGAGAAACCACCGAAAGTGCGCGGGATAAGGGGCTTGATGTTGAGATTATTAAACTTCCTCTCGCATACAGCGGAAGGTATGTGGCAGAAACCGAGCGCGGCGACGGAATAGTGAAAGTGTTAGTAGATAAGCAATACCGCACAATCCGTGGTTTGCACATTATAGGCAGCTATGCTTCCGAGATTATATACGGAGCGGCTGTTATGATGGAAACCGAAATGAGGGTTAACGACATCCGTGAGATTGTTTTCCCGCATCCGACGGTTTGTGAGGTAATAAGGGAAGCGATGTTTGAAATATAAGGAACAATAACTATTGTACAATAACGTCAACATAGAGCTGCATTTGCAAGAGCTGGTTTCCTTATATTGTACAATAGTTACTCTAATTACCGTGCTGATTCAACCAGAAAAACAGCGGGTGATTCGGGTGCTTTCGGTGACGACGGGCGACATGCTTCAGCGCCCTGCTGCTAACAGGCAATTGTAGAGCGGGTTAATGAGCGACCCGTGATATGGAGACCTCTCAGCAAAAATATAAAGGAACCAAAGCGTGTTTTTGGTATCTGCTTTGTCACCCAAGTAAACGAAACACCCGAAGCAGGACCCCCGAAACAGCAAACCATCAAGTGAACTATTATTTTGACTATAAAAATGAAACGGAGGAGAGACTATGCCTAAAACCCAATTTATTGACCCTTTAAAAGCAAGACAGAAAGGAAAAATTACATTTCAGGATATTCCGGTGAACGTGTATGACAAGACTATTGAAGAAGAAAAAAAGAATTTCTCGAACAACGATTTAATAAGGATCTTCCGGGATATGTCAATTATACGCGAATTTGAAACCATGATAAATCTTATTAAAACTACGGGCGAATATAACGGTGTTCCATATAACCATCCGGGACCTGCGCACCTGTCGATAGGGCAAGAGTCCGCGGCTGTGGGACAAGCGTACTGCCTTGATGAAAACGACTATATTTTCGGATCGCACAGGAGTCATGGAGAGATACTGGCAAAAGGGCTTTCCGCTATAGAAAAATTACCTGAAGATGTTCTTTACAAAATTATGAAAGATTTCAGAAATGGCATAATTCTTAAGGTAGTTGAGGAAAGAAGAAAAGGGGGCAGCGTTAAGGAACTGGCTGTTGATTTTCTGCTTTACGGCGCCCTCGCCGAGATATTCGCACGGGAAACTGGATTTCAGGCAGGCCTTGGAGGATCAATGCATGCCTTTTTCACGCCGTTTGGTATATATCCGAATAATGCGATAGTCGGAGGTTCGGCGGATATTGCTGTTGGCGCGGCACTTTATAAAAAAGTGAACAGGAAAAAGGGAATTGTCATTGCAAATATTGGAGACGGCGCAATGGGCTGCGGCCCGGTCTGGGAAGCTATTTGCCTCGCGACAATGGATCAGTATAAAAAGTTATGGGAAGGCGAATATAAAGGTGGTTTACCGCTTATTATGAATTTCTTCAACAACCATTACGGCATGGGAGGCCAAACCTGCGGTGAAACAATGGGTTATGATATGCTCGCTCGTGTGGGCGCAGGCGTTAATCCAGAGCAGATGCACGCCGAAAGGGTAGACGGATACAACCCCTTGGCTGTGATTGACGCAATCAGAAGGAAGAAAAAAATCCTTGAGGAAAAGGAAGGGCCGGTACTGCTTGATACGATTACTTACCGTTATTCAGGACATTCTCCGTCCGACGCGTCAAGCTACAGGACTAAGGAAGAGATTGACGCGTGGATGATGGTCGATCCCCTTATTACTTACAGAAAACAGCTTATTGAAGCAGGTGTCGGAACCGATGATACATTTGAAGGAATATTATCCGAAACTCGTGAACTGATATTAAAGACAATGAAGATAGCAACCGACGATTCCGTTTCTCCCAGAATGGATCTGTATAAAGATCCCGACGCAATTGGAAACCTTATGTTTTCAAACGATAGACAGGAGAAAATGGAAGACAGAGAAGTTGACGTGTTAATGCCAAAAGAAGAAAATCCGCAGTGGAAAAGAGTTCGGAAAAAGGTACGCTTTGGTTATGACAGCAGCGGAAATCTTGTATCGAAAAACAGGGTGTTACAATTCCGTGACGCAGTATTTGAAGCGATGATCGATAAATTTTACACCGATCCGACTATGATTGCTTACGGTGAGGAAAACCGTGACTGGGGAGGGGCATTTGCGGTATATCGCGGTTTAACCGAATCGCTGCCTTATCACCGTCTGTTTAATTCTCCTATTTCGGAAGGAGCAATTGTTGGTTCGGCGGTAGGATATGGCCTTTGTGGGGGCCGGGTCGTTGTGGAATTAATGTACAGCGATTTTCTTGGCCGTGCCGGCGATGAAGTATTTAACCAGTTGTCCAAATGGCAGGCTATGAGCGCGGGACAATTGAAAATGCCGGTCATAGTACGCATCTCTGTTGGTTCGAAATACGGTGCGCAGCATTCACAGGATTGGACTTCAATCGTGGCGCATATACCCGGCTTGAAATGTGTTTTCCCTGCAACTCCGTATGACGCGAAGGGGCTAATGAACAGCGCGCTTATGGGCACCGATCCTGTTGTATTTTTTGAAAGCCAGAGGATATATGATATAGGTGAATTGTTCCACAAAGAAGGAGTTCCGGAAGAGTACTATGAAATACCGATTGGCGAGCCCGATGTTAAAAAGGAAGGCAGCGATATCACAATACTTACAATCGGGGCTACGCTGTACAGGGCAATTGAAGCGGCAAAAATACTTGAAGAAAAATACGGATTGTCGGCGGAAATTATTGACGCAAGAAGTATTGCTCCGTTTAATTATGAAAAAGTAATCGAATCTGTAAAGAAAACAGGGCGAATACTGTTGACCAGTGACGCATGTGACAGAGGTTCGTATCTTAAGAACATGGCACAGACGATTACTGAAATGGCCTTTGATTATCTTGACGCGCCACCTGTCGTAGTAGGCTCGAGAAACTGGATTACACCGGCGCATGAACTTGAAGATTTCTTTTTCCCACAGCCTGAATGGATGATCGACGCAATACATCAGAAGATTTTGCCTCTTAAGGGTCATGTGGCAAGAAACAACTTTACAGATAACGAAATGATGAGATTAAATAAATATGGGGTTTAAGGATTTGAAAGGAGAATCGTTATGTCCTGCAGATTACTTGAAGGGAAAACGGCAGTTGTAACCGGAGCGGCTCAGGGACTTGGAGAGGCTTTGGCAAGGCGCCTTTACGAAGAAGGATGCAGAGTCGTAGTCGCGGATATGAATTACGAAAAAGCAGCGCAAGTTGCTGAGTCACTGCCGGGATGCATACCTTTTAAAGTTGACGTAACAAATGAAGACCAGGTGGAGGATTTGTTCAATGAAACCGTTAAAACATACGGCACTGTTGATATTCTTGTTTCAAATGCCGCAATCCTGATATCAAAGCCCGTTACAGAATACCCGCTGGATGAATGGAAAAAGATGATGGATGTAAACATTACAGGCTATTTCCTGTGTGCGCGTGCAGCGTCAAGAATAATGGCCAAAAACGGTAAGGGAACTATCATTCAGATAAACAGTAAATCCGGCAAAAAAGGATCATATAAAAATTCCGCATATGCTGCAAGCAAGTTTGCCGGTATCGGGTTTACGCAAAGCCTTGCACTTGAAATGGCTGAATACGGAGTCCGCGTAAACGCGATTTGCCCGGGGAATCTGTTGGATTCGCCTTTATGGGTGAACAGCCTCTATAAGCAGTATGCGAAAAACCAGGGAATAACCGAAGAACAGGTCCGTCAGAAATATCTTAATCAGGTTCCGATGAAACGGGGATGCACATACGACGATGTGGCCAATGTCATGGTGTTTCTTGCGTCGGATCAATCGGCATATATGACCGGTCAGGCCATTAATGTTACCGGCGGTCAGGAGATGAGGTAGGCTTACGATTTTCGATACTAAGCGCCGTAAAATATTAGGAGGGAAAATGAACGAGTTTATTGAACAATTAAACGATTATGATAAAAATAAGCGCCTTTCGGCTGTAAAAAGCCTTTCCCGGTTGTATGCGGACGGAAAAATAAAAAAACAACCCGTTGATTTTGAATATGTGAACAACCATATACACACGACATATTCGTTTTCTCCGTACTCACCGTCGAAAGCGGCATGGATGGCTTTTATTTCAGGCCTTTCAACTGCCGGAATAATGGATCATGACTCTGTCGGCGGTATTCGTGAATTTATTGAAGCCGGCAGAATTATTAATATTGCAACGACCGTCGGGATGGAACTAAGGGTTGACATGTCGGGAACGCGGCTTGATGGTAAAAAGATTAATAACCCGGATCAGGACGGTGTAGCTTATGTTGCGATGCATGGCATACCCCACGGGCAATTGGATAAGGTGAGCAGTTTTATCAAGCCATATCAAAACGAGCGCAACAAACGGAATAAATTAATGGTAAAAAATATAAATGCTCTTATCAAGGATTATGAAATTAACCTTGATTTTGAAAAAGATGTATTGCCGATATCAATGTTCAACGACGGCGGCACCGTTACCGAAAGACATATCCTGTACGCCCTTTCGAAAAGGCTTATATCCCGTTACGGCAAGGGTAAAAAGTTAGTGACATTTCTTAAGGATAGCCTTCGAATTCAGATTGTTCCGAAGCTTGAACAATTGCTTACAGATGATAAGAATGAATATTATGATTATGATTTGCTCGGCGTTTTGAAAAGCGATTTTGTGGAAATGTTTTATATACCCGCCGATAAGGAATGCCCGCATATTACCGATTTCATCAGGCTGTGTGATGAAACCGGTTCAATATCCGCATACGCGTATTTAGGGGATGTTGGGGTCTCTGTCACAGGAGATAAGAAAAAACAAAAATATGAAGACGATTATCTGGATCTGCTGTTTGAAGAGATTACCCGCCTTGGCTTTAAAGCCGTAACATATATGCCTTCCAGAAATACTAAAGAACAGCTTTTAAGGGTTAGGGAATTCTGCGACCGTTACGGTTTATTCCAGATAAGCGGTGAAGACATAAACTCACCGAGGCAGAAATTCATATGCAGCGCTTTAAAAGATGAAATGTTTGAAAATTTAAAAGACGCGGCGTGGGCATTAATCGGACATGAAAAAGCGGCTTCGTCCGATCTTGACAAAGCAATGTTTTCTCCGGCTTCCAATGGAAAATTTATGGATTTGAACGACAGAATCGGTTATTATAAAAGTATAGGCAAGAGTGAGTAAACGAAACACCTGGAAGCAAAGTCGCATACCTACCGGAACAACAATGTCTCGACCCACAAAGCGGGACCTGCGGTAATAATGTTCAGAAGTTCACTTTTGAACTTATTGTACAATAGCTGCATGCTAAGAACTATTGTACAATAGTTCCTCTAATTACCGTGCTGATTCAATCAGATAAACAGCGGGTTATTAATTTAGATGAATTTTTTAGGGGAGGTTATTTGTATGAAGCATGTTCTGGCGTTTGATTACGGAGCCAGCAGCGGTAGAGGTGTAATAGGAAGTTTTGACGGGAGCAAGCTTTCACTTAATGAAGTGCACAGGTTCTCTAACGATCCGGTATATGTGGGCAAAAGCCTTCATTGGGATATCCTAAGGCTGTACCATGAAATGAAGCAGGGTATTCAAAAAGCCAACTTTGAAACGGACGGGAATATTGCCGGTATCGGCATTGACACCTGGGGTGTTGATTTCGGCCTTCTGGACGCCAATGACGTATTGCTTGGAAACCCATTCCATTACCGGGACTCAAATACCGAAGGCATGATTGATGAGGTGCTGAAAATTGTCAGCCGTTCGGAGATATATCATGACACAGGGATTGCATTTCAGGTTTTCAATACCTTATATCAATTATTCTCAATGGTAAAAAACAAGTGCAGTTTTCTTGAAAAAGCGGAAACCTTGCTGTTTATGCCGGATTTACTTGCTTTTTTTCTGACCGGTAATAAATCGTGTGAATTCACGATTGCTTCCACTTCTCAGATGCTTCTTGCGGGCAGGGGAACATGGGCGTACGATATGCTAAATAAACTGGGCATACCTGTACAAATACTGCCGGATATAGTTGATACCTGCGCATTTGCAGGGAAACTGCAGAGCCAGGTCCGGGAAGAACTCGGAGCAGGAGAGATTCCGGTAATAAAGGTAGCAAGCCACGATACCGGTTCAGCGGTTATTTCAGTGCCTTTTGCGAATAGTGATGACGCGTATTTAAGCAGCGGTACATGGTCACTGCTTGGGGTTGAATGTGAAAAACCCGTAATTAATGATGTTACGCTGGATCTTAATTATACGAATGAGGGCGGAATTAACAGAACGATACGCCTTTTGAAAAATATAATGGGCCTGTGGATTTACCAGGAGTGCCGCAGGGCTTGGAAAAAGGAAGGTTTATCGATAAGCTATGACGAGATGGATGCAATGGCCGAAGCAGCAAAACCCTTCCAGGCTTTTATTGACGTAGACGATGAATCTTTTTACAGCCCCGGCAACATGCCCAATAAAGTTATTTCTTACTGCAAGCGCACAGGCCAGAAAGAACCTGAAGATATAGGCAGCATAGTAAGGATTGTTATGGAAAGCCTCGCGATGAAATACAGGAGTTCTGTGGAAGGCTTGGAAAAGATAACCGGGAGAAATATTCCGGTGCTTCATATAGTCGGAGGCGGATGTAAAAATAAGATTCTAAGCCGTTATACGGCGAATGTTTTAAACCGCACCGTTACCGCGGGTCCTGTAGAAGCGACAGCAATCGGAAATGTGCTTGCTCAGTTGATCGCATTAAAAGAAATATCGGACGTTAATCAGGCAAGAGATGTGGTAAAACGTTCATTCCCGACCGAAGTATACGAGCCTGAAGCTACCGGGATATGGGAAGACGCATACAGCCGGTACCTGCAAATTATCGAAAATCCCGTCGGATAGGTTTCGTAGTCCCTGCAGTCAATCAACGTGAATAATTCAGCCTGATTTGTGAATACGTTTAAATTCAAGAGGGGTAAGCCCCTCTTTTTCTTTAAAAACAGAGCAGAAGTAACTGGTATTGTGATAGCCGGACATTTCCGCGGCTTCCTTTATTGTTGGGTTTGACTCGGATATAAGGATTTCCTTTGCTTTTTTTATCCTGTATCCGGTCAGGTAATCAAATGGGGTTATATTTAATGATTGTTTGAAAAGACGGCAAAGGTGTCTTGTGGTTACGCCGATTACGGCAGCCATATCTTCCAGGGAAGGGGTTTTGTTATAATTTGACTCAATAAAGGAAATTACAGGCTGAATCCTGACAGGATAATTTCTGTGTCCGGATGCGGAAGTGTCTATACAGTTTCTTAGTTCAACTATAAACCTGTAAACAAGGTGAGAGCAGGTAAAAGCCCTGAAAGGCGAAGATACGACGGCTTCGTTGTAGATCTCCTTAAGCAGCGATCCAAGAAACGCTGTATCAAGGTTCGTATAAACGCCGTACGGTTTAAATTTCAATATTTCTACCGTGTACATTGCAGTATGTCCGCTGAAGGTTATCCAATACGTTTCCCAGGGTTCTGTTAGTGCAAAATACTCGTGGGGTATACCGGGGAAAAAGAAAAAACCGGTATTCGGATTTATTAAATATTCCCTGTTGCCTACTATAAGTGTTCCTGTCCCGCTTGTGCAGTGAAGCCAGTGGAAGTTCGGATACCCGTCGGGACGGACGATATGCTCCTGATTGGTGCGGGAACCAATGCTTTCAAGAACAAATGGCAGCTTACGTTCTTCCTCGGTTACCATTGAAAAAACAGCTTTTTTCATTTCTGCGCTCCTAAATGTCCATATATTTATATTAAATGTCGATATTATATGATTGAAAGCTAATTGTTGTGTGATTATAATGATAATATAATTATATTTGAATAGTTTTTAGTTTTCAATATTAACAGTAATAACATAATATCAGGAGCGTGACCATTATGGAATTTATTAAGAATTATTATGAAAACCCGGATGTACTTCATGAGAACTGCGAAAAACCAAGGGCTTATTTTATTCCATATGACACAGAAGAAAAAGCTGAAAAAGGATTTCGCGGCGACTCGAAATTTTTCAAAAGTTTGAACGGAATATGGAAGTTCAGGTATTTTGAACAGGTGAAAGATGTGTGCGGCGATTTTTATACCGAAGGGTTCTGCACCGATGAATGGGACGATATTATCGTTCCGTCAAACTGGCAGATGAATGGTTATGGAGTACCGAATTATACCAACGTGAACTATCCGTATCCATGTGATCCGCCGTATGTGCCGAATGAAAACCCGGCGGGAATATACATAAAAAATATTAATGTTAATCCGGCTGAAGGCAAACAGTACTATCTTAATTTTGAGGGGGTTGATTCTTGCTTTTTCCTTTGGGTTAACGGTAAATATACAGGTTACAGCCAGGTAAGCCATATGACTTCAGAGTTCAACATAACGCATTTGGTGAAGCAGGGAATAAACACGATCGCGGTTATGGTTCTGAAATGGTGTGACGGGAGTTATATTGAAGATCAGGATATGTGGAGGCTTTCGGGAATATTCCGTGATGTTTATATATTAGAAAGAGATCGTGTGCATATATCAGACATATTTGTTAAAACACAGTTCGATGATGGCTTTGAGCATGCGACCATAAGCTGTGAATTCGAGGCAGCCGGTGCGGATACACTTAGTTTAAAGGCTGTTCTTAAGGACCCGGACGGTAATATCGCGGGTGCGGAAGAAACAGCGGTAAGAAGCAGCGGAACCGTACGGTTCGACGTTTCCAAACCGCTGCTTTGGACTGCCGAGACTCCATACCTTTATACCTTGTGCTTATATGTCGGTCAGGAAATAATTCATATAAGGATAGGTTTACGGAAAGTAGAAATAAAAGATTCAACGATTCTGATAAACGGACGTGCGGTAAAGTTTAAAGGGGTTAACCGGCATGATTTTCATCCGGAACTTGGGCATGTAACGCCTGTGTGGGATATGAAGCAGGATCTTGTGCTTATGAAACAGCATAATATTAATGCGATACGCACATCACATTATCCGAATGATCCAAGGTTTCTGGAATACTGTGATGAAATGGGGTTCTATGTTATCGATGAAGCCGATCTCGAATGCCATGGAGTTTTTAGAGTAGGGGATAAGGATATGCTTGCCGCCGATCCCCAGTTTGAAAAGGCTTTTGTTGACAGAATGAAACTGATGGTGGAACGGGACAAAAACCATGCGTGCGTTGTTATGTGGTCTCTTGGAAATGAATCAGGGTATGGCACAAATCATATAAAAATGGCCGAATGGGTAAAAAGCAGGGACAACAGCCGTCTTATACATTACGAAGGCGCTTCCGGGGTTGATCAAACCCGCTGGGATGAAACAAAATGCCTTGATGTATTAAGTTTTATGTATCCTTCAATCCTGGATATTGCCGATAGAATACTAACAATTCCGGGTGAAAAGAGGCCGGTGGTATTATGCGAATACAGCCATGCAATGGGAAATGGCCCCGGTGACTTAAAGGATTATTGGGATCTTATATATAGCAACAAACGGCTTTCCGGGGCTTTTGTCTGGGAATGGAAGGATCACGGGATAAAAACCAGCACACAGGATGGAACGGAGTATTACGCCTACGGCGGTGATTTTGGAGATAAACCGAATGACGGTAATTTCTGCATAGACGGGCTTGTATATCCCGATAGAAGGCCCCATACCGGGCTGTTAGAGCTGAAGCAGGTAATCGCGCCGGTTAAAACAGAGGCCGATGATTTAAAGGCCGGAAGAATCAAAGTGAAAAACCTGTATGATTTCATCGATTTATCAAACCTTATACTAAACTGGAAAATTGAATGCGATGGAGAGTTTGTTGACGGCGGATTCATTGACAACATTACGCTTAAACCGTATGAATCATCTGTTGTCTCTTTACCGCTGCCTGATTTAGACACACTGTCCGGCAGATGTTTTCTGATTGTATGGTATACGTTAAAAAAGGAAACGGTATGGGCGGACAGAGGTCATACGCTGGCTCGGTTCCAATTTGAAATGCCGGCACGTGAGTGTAAAACGGAAAAGATAGAAGTGTCGCGGATGGAACCTTTGGATATAGCCGAATCAAAGCATTTGCTGACGATTAACGGTACAAACTTTAAATATGTAATTGATACAACAACGGGGATGTTTAGTTCAATTGAATATAACGGAGTAAAACTTATAAGTGAGCAGCCCAGGCTTACTATCTGGAGAGCACCGATAGATAACGATCGAAATATCAGGGCAAAATGGGAAGCCGAAGGATACAACAGAATTGTGCCTCATATTTATTCCGTTAATTATGAAAGAAGCAGCGATAAATGCGTTTCAATTACCAGCAGTTACTCATTGGGCGGTTACTCGAAAAAACCTGTCATTAAAGGGGAGTTAAAATGGATCGTATTCGGAAGCGGCGATATCCTGTTTGAAACGCATGCCGATGTCAGGGAAGGAGTTCCGTACCTTCCAAGGTTTGGACTGCGTTTTACAATGCCGCCCGGAAACGAGCTTGTGGAATATTTCGGCTTCGGACCTCATGAGAGCTATATTGACAAAAGACAAAGCACATATAAATCCAGGTTTTCCGCAAGGGTATCACAGATGCATGAGGATTATATTATGCCTCAGGAAAATGGCAGCCATTATGCTGCCGAATGGGCGCTGGTTTCGAACCTGCTTGGCATAGGCCTTTTGTTTATCGGTATTGATGATTTTTCATTTAACGCTTCTCATTTTACACCTGAGGATCTTACGAACGCCCAGCATAACTATGAGCTTAAGCCAGGAAAGGAAACAATTGTACATGTTGATTATAAAATGAGCGGTGTGGGTTCGGCAAGCTGCGGACCGGAACTGCTTGAAAAATACAGGCTTTCAGATTCAAAAATACATTACAGGCTGCGGATTAAACCTGTATTAAGCGCTGAAAACTCTATTATTGACATAGTACGCAACGAAATTCAGTTTCCTTAAAAAACTTAGGAAACATGGTGAAAAAAATCAGAAAAAATTTATGAAGTTTTAAAGACAGCGGTATCAGAACCGTTCAAATAACGG
>JAAYBO010000151.1 GCA_012730095.1 Clostridiaceae bacterium | reverse complement strand
GTAAACGTGGGTAAACCGGAAAGAACCATAAAGATGCTGAAAAGCGGCTGGTAAATAAAATTCCCTGTGTATATAATAACGAAACAGCTAACCGGCACATTGTACCAATTAGCTGTTTCTGATCTGGTGCGGACAAAGGGACTTGAACCCCCACGGTTTCCCGCCAGATCCTAAGTCTGGTGCGTCTGCCAATTCCGCCATGTCCGCACGTGTTTTACCGCCAGACTATTATAAAATGGAATAGGTTATTTGTCAAATAGGAATAGCAGCTTTTCTTAGGTAAGCTCGTCAAGACAGACAATATCCATATCCTTCGGCTGTTTGCCTAACAAGATGCACTTTAATATTCCGTACGCGGTATCCATCGATGTAAGACAGGGTATCGAGCTTTCAACCGCTTTTCTGCGGATTCTGAAACCGTCGCGCCGCGGCTCTCTACCGCGTGTTGGAGTATTTACTATCAGCTTTATTTTCCCTTCGTCAATCATATCAAGAAGATTTGGAGAGCCTTCACTTATTTTTTTCACCGCATTTGTAGCTATACCATGTTTATTCAAAAAGTTTGCGGTGCTTCCGGTTCCGTAAAGAACATAACCAAGCTTCTCAAACTTCTCCGCCAGTGGTATAAGCTCGGGCTTATCGGTGTCCTTAACGGTAAACAGTATCCCTGCACCTGGTTTCGGAATTTCTATCCCTGCTGCGATAATGCCTTTGTACAGCGCTTCGTGAAAGGTTTTCGCTATTCCCAAAACTTCTCCTGTTGATTTCATCTCCGGGCCAAGGCTCGTGTCGACATCATGCAGCTTTTCGAATGAAAAAACAGGGACTTTTACCGCAACATACCCGGATTCTCTGTAAAGCCCGGTACCGTATGGGAAATCTTTTAAGCTTTTTCCCATCATAATTCGCGTTGCGATGTTGACCATCGGTATGCCGGTCACTTTGCTGATGTACGGTACTGTGCGGCTGGAGCGCGGGTTCACTTCAATTACATATACTTCGTCATTATGCAGGACATACTGGATATTAACCATTCCTACAACATGAAGCGCATGCGCGAGCTTTTCGGTGTATTCGACAATTGTATCTTTTACCTTTTTGCTGATGTTCTGCGTCGGATAAATGGATATACTGTCTCCCGAATGAACTCCGGCGCGCTCAAGATGCTCCATTATACCGGGAATGAGGATGTTTTTCCCGTCGCAGATTGCATCCACTTCAAGCTCTGTTCCGATAAGGTACTTATCAACAAGAATAGGGTGCTCCTGTTCCTCCCTGTTTATAATATCTATAAATTCGATTATGTCATTATCGCTGAATGCAATTTCCATGCCTTTTCCGCCAAGGACATATGAAGGGCGTACAAGTACCGGATATCCGAGGAAATTTGCCGCTTCGAGCGCCTGTTCGGAGGTAAAAACCGTCTTTCCTTCGGGACGGGGTATATTAAGCTCCGTTAGAATTGAATCAAATTTTTTCCTGTCTTCAGCCGCATCGACGTATTTCGCTTTGGTTCCGTATATCCTCACGCCAAGCTCGTTAAGCGATTTCGTCAGTTTTATCGCGGTCTGTCCGCCAAACTGGGCAATCGCTCCGTCAGGCCGTTCGATTTCTATTATGTTTGCAACGTCCTCCGAAGTCAGCGGTTCAAAGTATAGCCGATCTGCGGTATCAAAATCCGTGCTTACTGTTTCAGGATTATTGTTTACTATAATTGTTTGATATCCTTCCTCCTTTAGACCCCATACAGAATGAACCGAGCAATAATCAAATTCAATTCCCTGCCCAATTCGGATAGGACCTGACCCTAACACAATCACCTTTTTTACATCGTCGGGCAGAACTTCGGTATTCGTATCGTAAGTTGAATAATAATACGGCGCGGCGGCTTTAAATGCCGCGGTGCATTTATCAACCATCTTATATGCGGCTTTTATACCCCACTGCCTGCGCTTTTTTTCTATGTCATTTTTATTACAGCCGGTGAACATCGCTATGACATTATCGGTAAATCCCATTTTTTTCGCTTTCGTTAACAGCTCTCTGTCCAGTGAGTCAATGCTGTGCTTTGAAATAGCTTCTTCCATGTCAACTATATTCTTGAATTTTTGCAGGAAGAAACGATCAATTTTGGTTATGTCATGGATTTCGCTTATATCAATATTCCTGCGGATTGCTTCCGCAATAACGAGCACCCTTTCATCGTCAATATCGTTAAGTTTTCTGTGAATATCATCAATGCTCCATTCCACGTACCGGTTCTGCTTAAGTGTATACGTATTCAACTCCAAAGAGCGCAAAGCTTTCATAAAAGCGGCTTCAAATGAGTCGCTTATAGCCATTACTTCCCCGGTAGCCTTCATCTGAGTACCTAATTTGCGCTCGGCATTCACAAACTTATCGAAGGGCCATTTCGGGATCTTAACTACAATATAATCGATAACCGGTTCAAAGCACCCTCCGGTTCCGGCCGTATTCTTTGTTATCTCATCAAGGCCGTATCCAATCGCTATTTTCGCGGCAACCCTTGCAATGGGGTAACCGGTTGCTTTTGAAGCCAATGCTGATGAACGGCTAACCCTGGGATTTACTTCAATTACCGCATACTTTAAGCTTTCAGGGTGCAAAGCAAACTGGATGTTGCAGCCCCCTTCTATCTTCAATGCTGTAATTATATTTATCGCCGCACTGCGCAGCATCCGATATTCTTTGCCGGACAGCGTCTGTGCGGGCGCAACGACAATGCTGTCCCCGGTGTGAACGCCGACAGGATCGACATTCTCCATGCTGCATACAGTTATCACATTTCCCTTCGAATCTCTTATCATTTCAAGCTCTATCTCTTTCCAGCCGGAAATGCATTTTTCAATAAGTATCTGATGTACCCTGCTAAGCCTTAACCCAATTGCAGATATGTCACGAAGCTGTCCTTCATTATTTGCAATACCGCCGCCGGTTCCTCCAAGTGTATATGCGGGGCGCACAACAACAGGGTATTGTATTTCACCGGCAAATTCCAGCGCGTCACGCACCGAACCGACAACCTTGCTTGGAATGCATGGCTCTCCTATTTCCTGCATTGTATCCTTGAATGACTGGCGGTCTTCAGCCATCTTTATCGCTTCGGTCCCTGTTCCTAAGAGTTTTACTCCCATTGAGTCAAGGAATCCCTCCTCAGCAAGTTCCATCGCGAGGTTTAATCCGGTTTGTCCGCCTAACGTGGGCAAAATACTGTCAGGCTTCTCTTTAACTATTATTTTTTTCACAATATCAATGTTAAGTGCCTCGATATATACCCGGTCGGCGATGTTTGAATCGGTCATTATAGTTGCGGGGTTACTGTTGACAAGAACAACTTCAATACCCTCTTCCTTAAGTGCTCTGCAGGCCTGGGTACCTGAATAATCGAACTCGGCCGCCTGACCGATTACAATCGGTCCGGACCCGATAACCATAGCCTTTTTTATATCATTTCTAAGCGGCATATTTATCCTCCACTGCCTTTATTTCTTTTTCATATAAAGCTTTCAAATTCTTTTTTCATCCTGAGCGCTTCTTCGCGGCAGGCATCGGCAAATTGTTCATGTGTAAATAAATCTCTCCACCTTTCATGCTTATACGCGCACATCAGGCTTCTTGAAGCGTTTATCACGGCGCCAAGCCCATTAGAGTCAAACGCGGCCGCAACATCGGCAGCACTTCCTCCCTGCGCGCCGTAACCGGGAACAAGGAAGAAAGTATGCGGCATTCTTTTTCGCAAACTTTTCAGCTGCTCCGGCCATGTAGCACCCACAACCGCCCCTGCCGAAGAATATCCGTGTTTCCCGACCAAACCCGTTCCCCAGTCATGAACAAGATCGGCCATTACCTCGTATACTCTTCTTCCATCATCTGTTACAATGTCCTGCAATTGAACGGATGAAGGGTTTGACGTCTTAACCAGTACAAAAATTCCTTTCCCGTACTTATCGCAGCATTCAAGCATCGGCTTTATCCCGTCTATGCCAAGGTAGCCGTTTACAGTAAGCGCATCGGCATCAAAAACAGGCTGCGATATGTTTTCGTCAATAACGGTTTTTCCTAAATATGCCGACGAATATGCCGTTGCTGTTGAACCTATATCGTTTCTCTTAGCATCAACAATCACAATAAAACCTTTTTCCTTCGCATACCGTATAGTTTCAATAAGCGTCCGGATACCTTCTGAGCCGTACATTTCATAGTACGCCGACTGCGGTTTTACAGCCGGAATAATATCATAAACCGCATCAAGAAGGCTTTTATTGAATTCGAGGATTGCCTCTGCGCAGGCCTTTAATGTATTGCCGTAAATAAGCGAATATTTTTCTCTTATTGACGGCGATACATATTCTATCAGCGGGTCAAGGCCTATAACGGCAGGGTTTCGCTTTTTTATTATTCTTTCCAACAACCTGTCTATAAACATATTGGTCTCCTTCCTTCACCGGTCTTGAACTTTGGAAAAGTTATATATTAAGCTTTCCGTCCTTAACAACAATCCTGCCTCCGATAATTGTCGCCATTACTTTTCCGTATACAGGATAGCCGTGAAATGGCGAATTATTGCTTTTTGAGACGAACTTCGTTATATCGATCGTATATTTTTCTTCAGCGTTAAAAATAGTGATATCGGCTGTTTTCCCTTCTTTCAGTTCCCCTTTGTCTATTTTCAGCATGGCGGAAGGGTTTATGCACATCTTCTCAACCAATTGCCGTATATCAAGGAACCCCGTTTTCACAAGTGCCGTATATGCCAGCGGCAATGCAGTTTCAAAACCAACGATTCCGAAAGCGGCTTTATCGAATTCTACGTCCTTTTCATCTTTATGATGGGGCGCGTGATCGGTCGCGATTATATCGATTGTACCGTCGCAAAGTCCGTTTATTATTGCTTCAACGTCTTTATCAGTTCTAAGCGGAGGATTCATCTTCGCGAGGGTATTGTAGCCCTCGCAGGCTTTTTCGGTGAGCGTGAAATAGTGCGGGCATGTTTCAGCCGTTACCTGCACACCTCTTTGTTTTGCATTTCTTATCAGTTCAACGCCAAGAGCTGTTGATACATGGCAGATGTGAACGGGGATATTAAGATATTCGGAAAGGACAAGATCCCTTGCTATCATAATCTCTTCACACGCTTTCGGTATTCCTCTTAAGCCCATCATTGTTGAAAGCGCTCCCTCATTAATCGAGCCGCCCTCCGCAAGCCTTGAATCCTCCGAATGGCAGATAATTGACACGCCAAACATATTTGCGTACTGCATAACTTTTTTCATCACAGCCGAATTCTCCACCGAATAACCATCGTCCGATACGCCGACAATACCTGCCTGCTTCATTTCGCCTATTTCAGCCAGTTCTTCACCCTTAAGCCCCTTTGTCATCGCACCGATAGGGAAAACATTCACTGCTCCGTGCCTGCGTGCCTTATCTGTTATATATCCGATAACCGCTTTGTTATCTGCAGCGGGGTTTGTATTCGCCATGCACGCAACTGACGTAAATCCGCCCATCGCCGCGCTTCTTGTTCCGGATATAATGTCCTCCTTATATTCAAAGCCCGGATCCCTTAAGTGGCAGTGGGCATCAACAAGACCCGGCAGAACGTAGCACCCGGCTGCGTCAATCACTTCTTCGGCCTGCGCGGATAAGCCCTGTTCGATACGGGTTATTATTCCGTCTTCGACAAGTATATTCATTTTTTTGCATTCTCTTTTGTTAGCAACAACACCGTTTTTTATAAAAATTTTCACTCTATTCCCTCCCAACAAGCATATAAAGAAGTGCCATCCGTATCGCAACTCCGTTTGTTACCTGTTCATTAATGGCAGAGTTGTCGGAGTCCACAACATCTGATGTCAATTCAACACCCCTGTTAACAGGCCCCGGATGCATTAATAAAACATTTTTTCCGGCAAACTCAATGTTTTCGTAATTAACGCCGAAGAACTTCGCGTATTCCGCTTGCGACGGAAACAATGCCTTTTTCTGTCTTTCAAGCTGTACCCTCAATGCTATGACAACATCCGCACCTTTAAGGGCATCGTTAAGCGTGGGCGCAATGACAGCACCTATTTTTTCAAAATCAACGGGAATTAATGTTGCCGGTCCGTAAATAACCGGTTCGGCTCCCATTTTGCATAAGCCGATTATATTGCTCCTGGCAACCCTGCTGTGATATATGTCGCCAATTATTGCAACCTTCAGGCCTTTGAACCCTCCAAAGCGTTCCCGTATTGTAAACATATCAAGCAGGGCCTGTGTAGGATGCTCATGCATTCCGTCCCCGGCATTTATTACCGAAGCTTTTACGTGCTTTGCCAGAAGGTGCGGGGCGCCCGCCATGGAGTGACGGATAACAATTATATCGGTTCCCATCGCATCCAGCGTCCTGCCGGTATCCAACAGTGATTCTCCTTTTTGGACACTGCTCCCCGCCGCTGTTACATTAACCGTGTCGGCGCTCATATACTTACCGGCAAGTTCAAACGATACCCTTGTACGCGTGCTGTTTTCATAAAACAGAGTTACCACAGATTTACCGCGAAGGTAATGTGCCTTTTTACTCGGGCTTTGCACTATTTTTTTCATATCTGAAGCGGTATCCAGAATTGATTCAATTTCCCCAGCCGTTAACTCCTTTATGCCCAGAACATCCTTGTTTTTAAGTTTCATATTTATCCCGCCTTTTCTAAACTATCCGAAAAAAGCCACATATTAAAAATAGTAAGACCGAAAGTCTTACTATTTTATAAACAAATATCCTGTTATGCAGTTTTGATTGGAAAAAAAGGAAACACGAGGGCCGGATATCCCGGAGCTCCTTATCATAAATATTAGTACGACAGTCCTTTCGAAACCGTGCAACCTCATTCCTCCATTTCCATATATCTTTGATATAGTAACATAAAAGCTTTTTATTGTCCATACATCAATTTTAATTTTTTTCATTTCTAAACGGCTTAATATAATATCTTGTTTACCATATGAGATTTTGTACCGCTAAAAAATATAGGCTGCCTGAAAAGAGGCTATATGAGAGTATAACTGAACCATTTTTTATATGAAAGTTAAGGAGATGGCGGGCTGCGGTTCAATGAAGCAAAAGGCCTATCCCCACGGGCTTACCGAGTATGGTAACAATTATATATTGAATTGCGTTATGAATTATGTTAACCTATATATAAATTCATATGAAGCGGTTTATTTTGATGAAGGAGGAAATACGGTGCGGCATTTTCAAGTTATTTGCAAGAAGTTCAGCCAATTGAAAAAAACACCTAAGACCATACTTAAATATGGTTTAAGGTGTCTGTTTGCATTGACGTCGGTATCCGCTGCGCTGGCTGTTATTGACATGCTGTATCCGAACCTGAACAATGAATTTCCCATTATGATACAATCGCTTTTCACATATGGATTTTATTTATGGGCGGTGCTGACCGTAGGTGCATTGATATTGGATTTTGTATTCCAATAGATTTGTTCGTTTCTCCATTCAATTCCTTACGGCGGTTTTTTTCATCCGTCTTTAATAATGAGCCGGCTTTATAGCCGCGCTTAAGACTATTTTATTCTCCATAGTGACTGTTTTGTTATACAAGATAACAAACCTGTCTTTTAGTTTATAGCCCGGCAATCGCAGCCGGGCTGTTTTTATCTTCTTCGGGAAATATTAATTAATGCAACAGTGGAAATTTTCCGGTGGCTGCAATAAACAAGGCCGTGTGGACAATAAATAAAGAACGACGGAACATCCAGCCTGCATCTATGAGGCGGGAACAGCGAAATTTTGCCGCAATATACGACAATGATAAGGCCTATTAACCAATGGAATCAAGAAACAGCTTCAGGTCTTCATCCGAGATATACACAAGCACTCGGGCGGGAAACTGATCCTGATTATTGTCAAGAAAGTCAAACTCAATTCTGCGCTCATCACAATACGTTGTCAAAACCTCAAGCTCTTCTTCGTTCTCTACCGTAATTACCGGGTAGAATGCACTTTCCATTTCTTTTTCCTCCCTTTTTCTCCGTACTTTAACCCGAAGGCGGTACGGAATCAGATGTTTTCTCTTTCTATATCTTTTTACACATTAAAAAGAAAAGCGATATTCAACCGTTTTCTAAGGAGTTAACAACGCAGGAAATTTTTTGTATTTCAACGCACCGGGCCGCATTAGCAAGCATTGCATCAAAGCGGAACGGTCAGCTCTTTTTTACAATGCGGGAGATTTAGTCAAGCGCTTTTTAAAGTTTTCCTCATCGCGGATTTCCTCCACATCATCCATAATGGGCTTGCTATAAAAATCGACGAATATGTGCCTGCTACAAACCCAACTATCAAAGGAAGACTGAATTCCATCAGCGACGATATATTATTAACAGCGGCGAATATATACAGGCAAACTACAGTAATTAATGTTGTCACCGAAGTATTTATCGTACGGTTTAGCGACTGGTTAATGCTTGAGTCGACAACTTCATCAATTACATGCTTCTTCATTACCTTATTGTTTTCACGTATCCTGTCATATACAACGATTGTATCATTGAGTGAATACCCGATAATTGTAAGTATTGCAGTTATGAAAACCTCACTGACAGGCAGCCTGAAAATGGTATATAATGAAAACACAATCGCCACATCGTGAAGAAGTGCAATGATTGCGGTTATTGCCGCGGAGAAACCCGAAAGCGCGCTGAACCTCCATGTTACGTATAAAACTATCAGGACAGAAGCAATAAAGCAGGCTTTCAATCCATTCAAAAGTGTTTCCCTGCCTATTGTAGGACTGACGCTTAGCATGTCATGATTACCGTTCTCTTTAACATCAAAATTCTGTGCAACGATGTCATATACCAGGGTGCGTTCTTCGTCGGTCAGCGTTTCATCGCTTGCAATATCAAACCTTAACATATATATCATTTTATCTTCATCTTCAGGATTATAGGTTTTAAGACTCTGCGTTGTAACCGACTTCCCGAGAGCTTCCTCAACAACAGCATCTGCCTGGTTGGTATCGATTTCGCTGTTCGTTTCGATAAGAATCCTTGTCCCGCCCCTGTATTCAACATCAAGCTGAAGGCCGTTTATAAAATAAAAAACAATTCCTAAAAAAATAATAAACGCCGACAGCACGAAAAACTTATTTTTATTCTTCACTATTTCAAAATTACGCATTCCGTTTACCTCCCGCTATTTCACTCCATAAAGCCATTTGTTCCTTGCGAATTCAACTCCGGATACCGCCTGCAGCATTATCTTCGTTGCTGTCACAGCCGTTAGAAAGCTTAAAATTACCCCTAGCCCCAATGTCATCGCAAAACCTTTGATGGGTCCGGAACCCATAATATAAAGAACCGCTGCCGTTATAAGTGTTGTAATATTGGAATCCAGAACTGCGGTAAATGCTCGCTTAAAACCCTGATCAACAGAGGCTCTGAATGTCTTGCCTTCTTTCATCTCTTCTTTAATTCTTTCAAATATAATAACATTTGCGTCAACACCCATTCCAATAGCAAGTATTATACCGCCTATACCGGGAAGGGTTATTGATATTCCTGTCCACGATATCAGCAGGAGCTGAAGTACGACCAGCCCAAAAAGTGCGATATTTGCTATAAGCCCGGGAAGTCTATAATATATAAGCATAAATAAGCAAACAAGAATAAAGCCGGTAATTCCCGCAGTAATAGCTACATTCATCGCACCCGTTCCTAACTGCGGGCTTATTGAGTCAACTTTGACAGCTTCAAGCCTGAAAGGAAGGGAACCTGAATTGATTGTTGCGGCCAAATTACCCGCCTCTACAGCGTCGGCCTGACCGGTAATAATCGCCGAACCGCCGTCAATTCTATCCCTCACAAGAGGAGCGGAAATGTACTGGTCGTCCATAAATATTGCTATCCTTTGCCCTTTCAAACGCCCGGTCGCTTCGGCAAAAGACTCGGCTCCGGAAGGCTCAAGATCGAGAACGACAATCCATTCTCCTGTATCAGGGTGACGCGCCGGGTTTGCGTCCTTAACCTGCGTACCCTGAAGAACTATTCTCCCTGTCGGTAGAAAATATCCGTTTTCATCTACCTTATCCGCATCTACCTCCTGGAATGTAAGAAGAGCAGTCCTTCCGAGCTCATTAATCGTTTTCTGCGGATTAAAATCGGTTTCGCCGGCAGCCCATGGGATTTCAACTGTGATACGTCCGTTTATTGTATCTATACTTATGTTCCTGTCAAAAATGCCCCTGCCGTCAAGCCTTTTATCAAGGATCATTTTTGCGGAAGCCAATCCTTTTCCCATTTCTTCGCTTGCAAGTGAACCTTTCTTAATATCAGGTTCAAATATGGCGCTCACGCCGCCGCGGATATCGATTCCGGTGCGAATTTTATCATTTTTAACTTCGTTAATAGTTAAAAACGTGCAAGCAAGAATAATAATTATGACCACAAACAGCTTCAAAATACTGTTTTTCCTCATTAAGTTCTCCTCCTATCTTTTGCCGTACCGCTCATGTTATTATATAATCTATGCAAGCGGCGCGTCAACAAAGATTTACAAATGGTTCAACCTTCCTGAAGGTATGCTTACAAAGAATTAAAGCAGTTGGTTTTTATTTATAACAAGTTCAAATTTTAGTCCAAGAAATTCCGCAGCTCTGCGGTTCATCTTCATCCGGTCGAGAAAAATTTCAAAATAGTCCATAACAGGGCAGATCACAGTATCAATGTCCAATTGAAGCGTCGTAACTTTTTTGTCGGCATCCACTATTAATCCCGATTTAACAACGGCGTAATTAACCCGGTCATGAATATCAAATGTTGTTATATCGGAATTTGTAACCCTGCTTCTGTGAACATCCGACTTGTCGGCAAGAATTAATGCCGCCGACACATTGCTTACGGCCGTGCCGCTTGACTCATCATGATTTCCTATCGCCTGCATTATTTCCCCCGCTTCGTCGTAACCCATACCCATTTTGGTTAAAATGTCGTATGCCATATACGCGCCGATATGCGCATGATTTTCCCGATTTACGGCGTTCCCGATATCGTGAAGATAACCGGCTATACGCGCCAATTCGACTTCCCTTGACGAATGACCAAGCTTTTTTAAAATATTCCCAGCCGTGTTTGCCGTTCTTCCGACATGCCTGAAAGAATGCTCCGTGAATCCCCGTATTTCCAATTGTTTCTGTGCCAAACAAAGAAGTGTGTTAACTTCCTCGTTTTTCTTCACATCATCAAGTGTTATCATAAAGCCACCCCTTAATCCAGCGCGGAATTAAAGTTATCACACTCATCCGCATTTTTCATCCGCAGCCTGGTTTAATGATTCCGCCTTAAGCCAGAGTGCACATTCTATCCTTTTTTTCTGAAGCTCGCATCCTATTTCATAAACATCGTCAAGTTTGTTATGAAACTGCCAGGCATTTGCGGTACAGCCACCGCTGCAGTAAAACTTAGCCCAGCAATCTCTGCATTTCTCTTTTGCATATACATTTATTCTATTGAATTCGTTTACTATATCATAGCGATTGATGCCGTTAAAAACGTCTCCAAGTTTATATTCCGTGTTATTTGCAAACTGATGGCATGGATACAGGCCGCCGTCAGGCGTTACCGCAAGATACTCCGAACCCGCGCCGCATCCTTTCAGTCTTTTTATTATGCACGGACCTGCTTCAAGATCAAGCATGAAATGAAAGAAGTTAACTCTGCTGCCTTGTCTTCTGTGTTTTAATAAAGCAGCCGCAAGTTTTTCATACTCACAAAACAGAGCCGGCAAATGTTCTTTTTTTATCTCGATTCCGGAACCGTCAGGCAGCACTACGGGCTCAATTGATATCTGATCAAATCCTTTTTCGGCCAGATGCAAAACATCATTTGAAAAATCAAGGTTTCTGGCTGTATAAGTCCCCCGGACATAATAATCTTTAGTTCCCCTTATTGAAGCAAGCTTTTGAAATTTGGGCAGGATATCTTTATAACATCCGCTTCCATCGACCCTGACGCGCATTTCGTCGTTTACTTCTTTCCTGCCGTCGATGCTTAATACGATGTTGTCCATTGTATCGTTAAGATAATCCATATTTGAATCGTTTAAAAGAATTCCATTCGTCGTTATCGTAAAACGGAAATGCTTATTGAATTCCTTTTCTTTTTCCCTTGCATATTCCACTATCTCTTTTACAGTGTCAAGGTTTAAAAGAGGTTCGCCGCCGAAAAAGTCAATCTCAATATTTCTGCGGTTTCCTGAACTGTTAATTACAAAATCAATCGCTTTTTTGCCAACACTAACAGACATTTTACCCCTTTCACCGTTATAGTCGCCTTTTCCGGCAAAACAATACCTGCAGCGCAGGTTGCAGTCATGGGCTATGTGAAGACATAAAGCCTTTACAACGGTATTCGGGCCGCTTTCTAAAAATATATCTTTATACGGATCGGCAGAAAAAAGCAGACCTTTGGATATAAGGAGGTCCAATTCGCTTTTTGCCTCGTCGACTTCTTTACCGGAGTACTTTTCCTTAAGCTCTTTTATTTTCCGCGGCATCATATTTCCTTTATTGTCATAGCAGGACAACACCCTGCTTGCCATTTCATCCAAAATATGAACCGCTCCGCTGTTAACATCGAGTACAATATGCGTACCCTGCATATCAAATTTGTGTATCATGCAATTCATCATCCGAAACAAACGGGGCTTTTCAGCCCCGTACGGTTTTATTTCCTTTCACACTTTTGATTGGCGACCGTGCAGGAAGTTTTGCACGCCGACTGGCATGATGTCTGGCATTCTCCGCAGCCGGACTTTTTCAGATCTTTATTCAGCGTGTTTCCATTTAATGTTTTTATATGCTTCATTGCGCTTCCTCCTTTATTCTGAATAAAATTATTAAATCCATCGCCTCTGTAGATGGCAAATACCTTATTAATTTTATATTATTGTTTTACCTGTTTGTTCCGACACATTATACCATACGGTATTGTTTTCACGCAAGGAATGTTTCGGTTAGTACAATAATTCCCGTGGGGTCCTGTTGGAGACCTCTC
>JAAYBO010000150.1 GCA_012730095.1 Clostridiaceae bacterium | reverse complement strand
ATTTTGGCCAATATTGTTTTTGTATTAATGGTCGGTAGCTTTATCGTTGTTCTGTTGGAGTTACTTGTAAAAAAGGTTTTACCAAAACGAGACTGATTATTTATTTTCCAAAAGCCAATTTAGTTCTGACGTTTTGTAACAATCCGTCAAGAGCGTATAATATGTGCTTCTTATCTTCATCCGGAAGGCTCTGAATCTCCACTACTCGTTTAATAATGGAATTATCCAGTTCGACGTTTGTTTTCCCGGTAAGATAGTCAAGAGAAACGCCCAAAGCATCCGCAATTTTGGTAGCAATGTCGATAGATGGTTTAATTTCATCCCTTTCATACCTACCGATAGTAACGCTAATTGTACCTACCATTTTGGTGGATAAAACGGAGCATACCCACCCAAAAAACGGCCTAGTCCAAGTCTAGAAATTGGCCCAAAAAGCGTCAAAAAAACGGTGCATTGCCGTTCAAAAACGCTGAAAATGGTCAAAAACACTTTTAAAAACGGAGCATTGCCACCCAGACCTTCTGTCACAAAAGAAAATCTGAAGGAAAACGCAGCATTGCCACCCATTTTCATCATGTAACGACTTGGTATTAAATCCGAACCGGAGCATTGCCACCCAGGCCAGGTGCTCAAAAAAACGGAGCATACCCGTTCACTTTTTTTGTCATTATTTTTAGCTGTTAATTTTTTATAGCTAAAAATCTAAGCCATGGCAGGAAAGGTAAAAGACATGAGTAAAGTAAAACAAATGCTCCGGCTACATCAAAATGGCGTTTCTAACCGCCAAATAGCCACAGAACTTTCAATAAATAAGGAAACGGTCAACCGTTACATTCAACGTGCCAAACGAGACCAGTTAACTATTGGTGAGCTTCTAAAGCTTGATGATCCGATACTCCAGTATCGTATGACAGGGGGCAATCCAGCCTATGTGGACAATCGCTTCGAAGAGCTCAAAGAAAAGCTTCCCTACTACGAAAAGGAGTTAGAAAGGAAACACGTAACCCTTAAAACACTATGGGAAGAGTATATTATTGATAATCCTGCTGGTTATAGTCTGACACAGTTTCGATACCATTTTCGGCAGCATGCCAAAGCCAAGCGAAAGAATCCTTCTTCAATATTGAAGGATTTATATGTGCCTGGAGAAAAGCTATTTATTGACTTTGCCGGAGATACAATGGAGTACATTGACCGAGAGACCGGGGAGCTGATAAAAGTACAGGTATTTGTAGCATGTATGCCTGCTACAGACTATGGTTTTGCCATGGCTGTTCCCTCTCAAAAGAGTGAGGATTTTATCCATGCACTGACATCCTGCTTTCACGCGTTGGGCGGTGTTCCTAAGATTATCGTGAGCGACAACCTTAAAGCAGCTGTCACCAAAACCGACCCTTATGAGCCACAAATCAATCGCATCATGGAGGACATGGCTAATCACTATGGTTGTGTTGTCGTACCGGCCCGTCCCAGACGCCCAAAGGATAAAGGATTAGTCGAGAATCACGTGAAAATTGTTTACAACCGGGTGTATGCTCAACTGCGCAACAGAAAGTTCTTTTCTTTGAAGGAACTCAATTGCGCCATTGAAGAGAAAATGCTGGCCCATAATCGCAAGCGCATGCAGCAATATCCATACTCGCGTGAAGAACATTTTCTAGCCACCGAAAAAGACCAGTTGCAGTCACTGCCTCACGATAAATTTGAAGTCCGTCATTATGCTGATCTTCAGGTGGGGCTTAACAGTTGTATCTATCTGGGGCGTGATAAACACCACTACTCAGTGCCATATATCCATATCGGAGAAAAATCACATGTCATCTATACCCGCAGCCTAGTTAAAATCTATGTTAAAGGCGAATGTGTTGCAATGCATCCAAGAGATTCCAAGCGGGGCGGATATACCCTTGAAAAGAGTCATTTGGCATCGAACACACAGGCCTACCGTGATCGATCACCACAGCATTACATTAACCGGGTGCATGCTGGGGAGTGTAAAATTAACTCTGTCCGGTCCTATTTTTAGTTGTTTAAATAAACTCATATTTTTTCTTTCATCCAATTCTTGAAAGCCTCTTTGGGAAAGCCGTTAGGTTCTGTCAAGGGCAGCCGAGGAACGAGGCTGTTTATATACCCTTGACAGGTTCTAAGGGCGACCTATATT